>CAYHWZ010000127.1:0-6694 GCA_964359975.1 uncultured Elusimicrobia bacterium
GTATGCGAGATGCAGATTACCATTGCCATCAATAGCAATTGAAGATGAACTCACATCAATTCCTGCTCCCGCAACTGTTTCAAAAGTGAACGGCGACCCTGCTGGCCCCGTGGTCTTGGTGGAAACAGCCGGCGAAGTATACGCCCCGTCACCCTCGGTAGAAATTTTTATTTTGAAATAGTAACTTGCATTGCCGAACAAGCTGGTGTATGTAGTCGTATTCCCTGTCACCAACGTTGTCGAGACAGCAGTGACAAAATCGCTCGACGTGGAAAGCACTGCCCGATAGTTCGACCCGCTGACAGTGTTCCAAGTTACGGAAACCGTGCTCTGCGTCACATTGCTGAACACCGGATTCAGACTTGTCGCAGCATTTGTTCTTGATGAAACCGAAGTGTCGAATGCCGTAAAATATCCGTCCTTGTTTTTTGCGCGGATGCGGACATAATAAGTGGTGTTACCGTTCAGCCCGCCAATCGTCATCTGCGGACTCGCTCCCGCATCAGACACAGACGTTGTTGTCACCACGCTGAAATTCGGCGCAGTTGTAAACTGCACATCATAGTCCGTTGCCGCAGGATTGCCATTGGCGTTCCACGTCACCGTAAAGTTCGCCGCATTAATGATGGAGAATCCGGACCCGCTCGGCGGATTCGCCCGCGTGTACGTGCTCAACTCATTGGAATAGATCGAGAACGAATCCGTGGCATTCGCCCGCGCCTTCAGTCTGAAATAGTATCTTGTGTTCGGCGACAGACCGGAATGGATTATGGATTTGCCCGGGAACTGCGCACCATCTATTCGGGCACGCGAAGTCAAAAGAGATGCGCTCTTGGTGACCAGCGCATCGGTTACCGGATTATATTCATATATATCATTAGTATAAGCCCCGCCCGTGTCTCCGCCGAAGATATAATACATTCCTGTCTTAGCGTCAAATGCGGACGCTTGCCCGGTCCGGACTGCAGGGAGTTGAGCGCTCTTCTGAGCGCATGAATCAATCGACGCGTCATATTCCAGAATGTTTTTGTCGTTGGCGTCCGGACCTCCGGCAAGATATATCTTTCCATTCAGAGTGTTCCACCCCGCAGTGAGAGCTTTTCTGCCTGTCGGCATCACAGAGTCCTTTATCGTCACAGTATCAGTCACAGCGTCATATTCGACAATCTCGCTCAATTGCGCTCCGCCGGCTTCGTCTCCTCCAAATAAATATATTTTGCCGGTGCGCGGACTGTAGGCAGCCCCCATGGCATTTCTTTTCGTCGGAAGAACAGAGTTCTTGATAACCAGCGAATCTGTCAGCGGATTGTATTCCCAGACAACGTCTTGTTTTGCGCCGCTATGGAAGCCGCCAAATAGATAAATTTTTCCATTGAACGGATTGTATACGGCGTTCAGGTTCGTTGTCGTAAAGGGCAATACGGCGCTCTTTGTGGAAATAGAATCCATCGCGACATCATATTCCAGGATAGCGTCTTTTCTGCCGCTCCCGTTTTCTCCGCCGAAAATGTACATCTTGCTGTTCCCCGAATTGTAAGCCACAGCCGTGTTTTGCAGCGTCATCGGCAAAACCGCGCCTTTTGTGACAAGCGAATCCGTAAATCCGTTGTACTCCAGGATTTCATCTTTATAGGAACCGTTGAACCCACCGAAAATATAACTCCTGCTCGACATAGTCCCTGTTTTGCTGGAAGTCACCACCTGTGCCGCATCCACAATCGGGGTCGGGCTCACATCGCGGTAAATATGGAACTCATCTTCATTAGTTGAAAGGTCTTCAAAGCTGATGATGATAGCAGTCGCGCTTGCCGCCATTACCGCCGTCATTATTGGAGAACTGATAGCCACTCCGGTGCCGGTGAGCGTCAGAGTAGAAATCGCAGCGGAATAACTCGTATCCGCTTCAGTCGAAATCTTGATTTTGAAATAATAGGTCTGATTGTTTGCCAGATTCAAGTAACCTGTGGAATTGCCTGATAGTAAGGCAGAAGAAGTGTTCACCGCAAAACCGCTGTCCGTTGAAATCACCGCCCGGTAAGTTGCACCGATAATGGAATCCCATGTCACAGTCAGAGTGCTGGCTGAAACCCCTGCGAACAGAGGGTTCAGGTTAGTCGCAGGCCCGTCAAAATATTTGCGGAACCAGATATTTTCCGCCTGATTGAGGTCGCTGCGGTTTTCCACTCCTATCACAAAGACTCCGCCAGAATTGTCCACCGCCACGCCGTAAGCTGTGTCGTCTCCATTGTTTGGCGAATTGTATGTTTGTGTCCATGCTACCGTACCCGAAGAAGTATATTTTCTGGTCCACACGTTAAGACCTTGAACGAGATCCCCTCGGGTTTCATACCCGGTCACAAATACGTTTCCCGATGCGTCGACAGATATTGCAGTGCCGACATCAGCCGTATTCGTCGGTGAATTATAGGTTGAGGTCCACACGACAGAAGCATTGGAGGCATACTTCCGCACCCAAATGTCATTGTCCTGCGATAAATCGGTTCTATATTCGGATCCTGTAACATATACGTTGCCGCTGGTGTCCACAGCTATGCCATAGACATGATCATTGTTGTTGTTGGGAGAATTGTATGTAGTTGTCCACAGAACAAGCGCGTTCGTGTCATATTTTCTAACCCAGGCATTATATCCTTGCCCGCCTACTGTTTCGACACCTCCCACATAGACGTTCCCAGGTGGGTCTACAGCCACAGAATAAGCAACATCTGTGCCGCTACCTGCGGAATTGTACGTGGTAGACCATTGCAATAATCCGGATGTGCTGTACTTTCTGACCAGCACATTGTTGCCCTGCCCCAAGTCAGTACGGGCCTCATAACCGGCCACATAAACATTCCCGGCCGCGTCAACAGCAATACCGCTTCCCGTTTCAGTCGAATTTCCGGGCGAGTTGTAAGTGGTGGTCCATTGCACCAGGCCGTTAGAGTCGTACTTGCGGATCCAGAGATTGTTGTTTTGAGACAAATCGTTTCGGTTTTCATGTCCTGAAACATAAACATTTTCATTGATGTCCAGAGCAATTCCGTAAGAAGCGTCATTGCGGCTCCCGATTGAACTGTATGTGGTGGTCCACAGCAGTAGTCCGGCCGGATTATACTTTGCCACCCATATGTCTTCCGACGTTGATGCGCTGGAAATTCCGGAAACATAGATGTTTCCCGTAACCGATGAAACTGCAATAGCGCTTCCTTTATCAAACCCGTTTACAGCTCCGTTAAAAGTCTGCGTCCAAATCGTCGAGACCGCATGCGCAGGATGCGAAATGGCAAGAAAAAGGACAGCAGCCCAAAACAGCGGCGCCGCTCTTAGCTTTTTGACTTTTTCAGTCAGACAACTCATTTTGCTTCAGTCACTTTTGGCGTCTCCTCCATCGTGCTGTTGGAGTCTCCGGCTGCTTTTTGCTGCTCTTCGTTCAAAGCGGTATTACCATTTTGTTTTTGACCGTTCGATTTTCTCTGGCCGATCATCTGTTTTTCACGCACCAGCGTTATTTCAATCCTGCGGTTCAGCGCTCTGCCGTCAACCGTGTCGTTGCTTGCCACCGGACGCGCGTCCCCGTATGCCATGCCGACAAGCCGTTCCTTCGCAATCCCCTGCTTTTCCAAAAATGAAATCACCGCATACGCCCTTGCCGCGGACAACTCAAAGTTCGACTGGAACCGCAATTTGTAAATCGGCCTGTTGTCCGAATGACCTTCGATAATGATATTGTTCGGCACTTTTTTAAAAACCTCCGCGAGCGGCACAAGCACTTCTTGCGCCGACGGTTTGAGATCCGCTTTGCCGAAATCAAACAGCACCGGATTGGCAAAGGTCATCTTCACTTTTTCCTCGTTCATCGAAACTTGGTCCTTGCCCAGCAGTTTGGCCAGCTGTTCCGCCAGCGTATCTTCTTTTTTGCTGAGCTCAATCCGGATTTCCTCCTCGGTCAAATCACCGAACTGTTTCTTCATCTGTTTCACAAGCTGGTCATAATCCTGAATGTTCGACACCGTGAACGCCAGCACCGTCAAGAAAAATATCATCAGATAACTCATCAAGTCGCCGTACGTCACAGCCCACAGCGCGCCTTTGTTCAGCTCTGATTCCAGATCGTCTTCGCGTTCCTGATAAATAGCCATTACAATCCTTCGGATTGAGGGATGAGGTAAGAGACCAAGAGAGATGAGACAACATCCTCTTTGCATATAAATAGATTCATCAGTTTTTGTCTCATCCCTCATCCCTCACGGTCTCATCCCTTGCCCTTGCCTTTTCCCTCATCTCATCCCCACTCTCATCTTGCCCGACAGATACGTGGACAGTTTGCCTTCCACCACCGATGGGACCTCTCCGTCATGCACAGAAAGCAGACCTTCCAGTATCATTTCCTTAAGAAGCAGTTCGTTCAAAGTGCGCTGTCTCAATTTGCCTGCGACCGGCACACACAAAAGGTTCGCCAGCACGATTCCGTAGAACGCTGAAGTAATGGCAGTGGCCATGGACGGGCCTACAGCTTTCGGGTCGGAAAAATTGTTCAGCACTTCCACAATTCCAATCAGCGTGCCCAGCAGTCCGAACATGGGCGCCAGAATCCCAACCGTACGGAAAATGTTTTGCACTTCGCGGTGCCGGAGCGCTGTACGGTTGATTTCCTTTTCCAGCAGCCAGCGCGCGCCTTTGATATCGCCTTCACCTTCAATTAGTATCTGTATCGCCTTGGACAGAAACCCGTCGCCGAAATCTTTGCCCATACCGTGCAGCGAGATGAACCCCTCTTTACGTGCCTTGCGCGAATATTCCACCAGTGTCGGGATTGCAGTATGTGCTGGCGGGTTCGGCGGGTTGTAGAATATCGAAAAAAACGCCCTGACTGACGCCCAGATTTCGTGCGGTTCAGAATTGATCAATGTGGCTGCAAACGCTCCCCCGACAACCAGCACAATCCCGTGCAGATTAAAAAACTTCGTCCCTACATGAGCCGACGCCATGCCCCACCAGAAAACTCCGATGGCCAGTGCGAATCCGAAGATGCTTGTAAGATTCATAAGTTATTTCCCTTTCCCTTGTCCGAGATTAGCCAGCATTTTCTGAAGCTTTCTGTTTTGAGGTTCAAGATTGAGCGCTTTCTGCCAATATTCCCGCGCTTTCGATTTCTGCCCCAGCGCATAATATCCGGATCCTGTCCGCGAAAGTGCCACTTTGTTGTTGGGTTCCAGTTCCAGCACTTCCTTGCATTCCTGCACGGTAAGGTCGAACCTTCCCTGATAAAAATAGGAGAGCGCAATGGCCAGTTTGTGGTCCACCACATTCGCACCCATATTAGGGAAGGTCATCTTTGCTTCAGCCGGATAATTGTCTTCAAAAAGTTCCAACAGCGACGAAACCGCATTGTTGCTCGGCTCGATGGACTGCGCCTGACGCAGAGCATTGAACGCCATCTTCACGTCCGGATACGTCTTCAGATATTTGGTCACTGCCAGACGCATCATCTCCGGTACGCGCCCTTTCGTCGGAATTTCCGGCACAATCTTGACAATATCATCCAGCCGCGACGACAGACCGCGCATATCCGGATTCGCCGGGTCAAGAGTCAAAATCTGGCTGATGGAAGTTTGCGCGTCCGTGTACTCCCCTTTGGAAATCTGACTGTAAAACTTTGCAGTGACAGGTTTCAGTTTCTCCTGCAGTTTCGCGCGCGCCTGTTTGATGAGTTTGTCCGGCTGAGTCTGCGACGGATCGATTTTAAGGATTTCCTGCCACATGTATATGGCCTGGGAAAAATCGCCGGAATAATAATAGTTCATTGCCTTTTCGCCATAGTCCCTGACCACTTTCTCCTGTTCCGGGTTCCACGCGCAAAAGGCGAGGGATGAAACAAGAGGGATGAGGGAAAAAACAAGAGGGATGAGGGATGAGGGATGAGAGATGAAACAACGATAACTCTTCTTCTTTTTCCCTTGAAAAGGGGGCACACAAGGGGGTCTGCAGTTGACCTTCAATGTCTCATCCCTCATCCCTCGCGGTCTCATCCCTGTATTTCTCACGACGCCAATATCCCTTCCTGCTGGAGTTTGCGGAGGATAGCGATGATACGGTTGCGCTCTTCGCGGAACCGGGCCGGAGGGAGCGGTTTGGACAGGTCAATCTCTTCCTTCACTCTCTGCACTTGCCCTCCCGGCAGTTTTGACACTATTTTCTCTCTCAAAGGTTCAGTCAGCGACAGCATCAATGGGCAAAAATTCCGCATACCCATCTGACGCATCACGGCCTGCAGCACTGCAGGTTCCACGTTCGCCAGCAACTCGACGGAAACCATACTGCGTTCCACTTTTTCCGCCAGCGCCGGATTAACAGAACGGACCGTGGACAAAATCATCGGCTGCAGTTCAGGTTCCGCAAATGATACCAGGTCGCGCAGTTTGTCTTCGCCGCCCACTACATAATGAAGGCGCGCTTGCACTTTGGCTTCCAGACCCTGTACATCCTCGGGTTCACGTTCCTGCACTTTGGACAAAAGCTGGATGACAGTGGAACGCATTTCCATACTGAGCGCTGAGAGCACCTGCGCGCCGAGCGACGGGTCCAGATAATGAACTGCCACGGCAATGGCCGGAGCCGGTTCGCGCTGGATAAGATGCAGAAAGTTCGGCAGAGACTTTTCCGTCACAAATGAAAACGGTTTGTGCCCGTT
>CAYHWZ010000128.1:0-6660 GCA_964359975.1 uncultured Elusimicrobia bacterium
CCTGTTGGTGTTCTTAAATATGACAACAAAAACGCCGCCCAGGACCGGCAATTAGCCCCCTGGCCGGCGCTGTCGTTACATTGTCAGGTTTAGCCGATGGCGGCTTCCCCCTTTTCGCCGGTGCGGATACGGATGCACTGGGGAAGTTCCATGACGAATATCTTTCCGTCTCCGATATTCCCGGGCCGTGCGCCTTTGATAATGGCATCAACAGTCTTTTGAACAAAGTCCTCATTCACTGCGATTTCAAGACGCACCTTTTTGAGAAGGTTGACTTCTTCAATTGCGCCCCGGTAACTTTCAGTGAATCCCTTCTGCTGTCCGGCGCCGAGCACATTGGTGACGGTCATCTTGTGCACGTCGGCGTCAAAAAGCGCCTTCTTAACGTCGGGCAATTTTTCCGGCTGTACCATTGCAATTATTAGTTTCATAGGGTATTCCTCCTTAAAAGTATCCCGTTATTTCGCGGTAAAGATCTGGAAGTCCGCATACGCTTCCATGCCATGTTCGCCTATGTCCAGTCCTTTGATTTCTTCCTCGCGCGATACGCGAATACCGATGGTTGCTTTAAGGACCGACCAAACGATGTAGCTGACGATAAAGGTGAACGCACCTACCGCAACCACACCCACTGTCTGGTCAATAAGGGATTTCATTCCCCCGCCATAAAACAGACCCAAAGGAGGCTGAGCTGCACCGCCGGCATATGGAGCGCTGGCGAACAGTCCCAGACTCAATGTACCCCATATCCCGTTGGCCAAATGCACGCCAAAAACGCCCACAGGGTCGTCCAATTTCAGTTTGTCGAACAGGAGCACAACAAAGACCACCAGGACACCGCCAACTGCTCCTATAATAATGGAAGCGCCTACACCTACCCATGCGCAGGGCGCTGTGATGGCAACCAGTCCCGCGAGACAGCCGTTCAATATCATGGAAAGGTCAGGTTTACCAAGCACTGCCCATGCAGTCAAGTATGCGGCAATGGTTCCGGCGCAAGCTGCCATGTTGGTGGTGATTAAAATTCTGCTGATGTCACCAGCAGCCGCAGCCATTGTTGACCCCGGGTTAAATCCGAACCATCCCAACCAGAGGATGAAACAGCCAAGTGTGGCGATGGCCATATTGTGTCCCATGATGGGATTGACGGTACCATCGGAACGGTACTTCCCGATACGGGGACCAAGCACCATAACACCTGCCAATGAAGCCCATCCTCCAACCGAGTGAATGGCCGTGGAACCTGAGAAATCCCAGAATCCGCGCACTGCCAGCCATCCGCCGCCCCATATCCAGTGTCCGGTAATGCCATACATTATGGCAACCAAAATGAATGAAAAAACGCAGAAAGAATGAAACTTGATTCTTCCGCCCACAGCTCCTGAAACAATGGTCGCTGTAGTGCCGGCAAATACTACCTGAAAGAAGAACTTGGCTAGGAACGGGATTCCGGCCCATGCCATGGAAGTATAAACTCCCTGATAGGCCGCTCCGGTAGCCGGACTGTTATCAGCGCCAGCCAGCATCCATAGACCGTTCAGACCCATGAAACCGTTGCCGTCGCCGAACATCAGACCGAAACCAATAAGCCAGAAGGCCAGGGATGAGATGGCGAACACCACGAAATTCTTGGCGCAGATGTTCACACAGTTTTTGGCCTGCTGGAGTCCTGCTTCCAACATCCCGAAACCGGCGTTCATCCAAAATACCAACATGGCGGCAATACAAGTCCAAACAGTGTCGGCCGCTATCTTACCGTTGGTTATGGCGTCCAGTTCCACCTGCGTGAACACAGGTCCTGCCACATCTGCTGCCCAGACTCCATGTACGGCTGCTCTGGACACCACTGCGGCAATCGCAAGAAATATAATCTTGCCCCAACTCATTCCATTGCCCGGCGTTCCCAACCATTCTTTCAGTTTTCTCATTTTGCTCCTCCTTTTAAAAAAATCCCGATACATTTCCGTTGGAATTAACAGGAAAAGTATCGGGACCTCGTTGTCCGCATAAAACAAAAAATCCTCCGGTTCGCTTATGATTGAACCAAGAGGACTTCAGTGTCCTAAAATGTCAGTGCGCCATGCACTTTATCTAGAATAACTTAATTAGATGAGATTGTCAAGCCCCCCTTTAAACTTTTTTTCCTATGCATCATACGGGTATGCCAAGAAAAGGCCGGACATTTATGGTAGAATATTTGGATGCCAGGTGAAAGAATTGCTGTTATCGAGGACGACAGGGAAATCACCAAACTGCTCCGCTATAATCTGGAGCAGGATGGATATACCGTGCTTTATGCTGGCGACGGAGAGGCCGGGCTTGCTTTGGTGCGCAAATCGCGTCCGGACCTTGTTATCCTCGACCTGATGCTTCCTAAAATGAGCGGGCTGGAAGTGTGCAAGATCGTGCGGGCGGAGAGCGCGGTGCCTATCATTATTTTGACTGCCAAGAGAGAAGAGACGGACCGCGTGCTGGGATTGGAACTCGGCGCTGATGATTATGTGACCAAACCGTTCAGTGTGCGCGAAATGATGGCGCGGGTGAAAACTGTGCTGAGGCGTGCGAAGAAACCTGCGCTGAATCCGGAGATTTCGCATATCGGTAAACTGGAAGTGGACTGGACTAAATATGAGGCCAAACTTAGCGGTAAAGTGGTGCCGTTCACATCGAAAGAATTTGAACTCCTAAAAGTGCTTTTTCAGTCCGGGGGCAAGGCGCTCAGCCGCGAGGATTTGTTGCGCCAACTGTGGAATTATGAAGAATCCATGGAAATTGACACGCGCACAGTGGACCAGCATGTGGCGCGTCTGCGGTCTAAGCTGGGGCCGGAATCCGAACGACTGCTGACGGTAAAAAATGTCGGTTACCGTCTAAAACTCGATCATTGAGCACGTTTTTTTTTCTGTTTATCACCGCTGTTCTGTCTGCAGCGCTTTTTGTCTGCCGCAAAAAATCACGCCATCTTTCGCAGTCTTTTCAGGAATTGGAGGAACGGGTCGGGAAACTTAAATCCGATTTGGCAACTGTCCGCACGGAATTTGAAAAGGCGCAGACTATTCTTGAACCTATGACGGAGGAACTGCTGGCAGTGGATTCTGCGGGCAGGATTCAGACAATCAACCGCGCGGCAGAGCAGACTTTCGGCATCTCTTTAAGCGAATCGTTGGGCAAACCGTATCTGGAAGTCATCCGCTTTGCGGCTGTGTCCGATTTGCTGAACCAGACTATTTTAACCGGCAAGGCGTGCAGTGCGGAAATCAATCTTTTTCTGGATGGTGAACGGTTTTTTGATGCGAGGGCCGTGCCCACCAAATCAGGAGCTTCTTCCGGCGGAGCTGTTCTTTATCTGCATGACATTACCCGAATGCGGCGACTGGAACGGGTACAGAGAGAATTTGTGGCGAATGTGTCGCACGAACTGCGCACACCGCTGACGTCTATCCAGGGGTTTGCCGAGACTTTGCTGGACGGGGCTCTGCTGGACAACGAACATAACCGCGAATTTGTGGAGACGATTCATTCGCAGGCCGTGCAGCTCACACGGCTGGTGGACGATATTTTGGATATCTCTTTTATGGAATCCGGCGTGAGGCATGGTGAACGCAAACCGGTTTCGCTGACGGATATCGTAGGCACATGTGTAAAGGAACTGCAGCCCAAGGCAAAAAAAATGGATGTTTTGATAACGGCACACGTGCCCGCTGAAACGGTGATGGTCTCTGGGTATGAGAGTGAACTCAAAAGGGTTATCATCAATCTGCTGGAAAATGCGGTGAAGTTCAACCGGCAGGGCGGGAGTGTGACAGTTTCGATTTGGCAGGATGCGGGTAAAGTTTTGTTGGAAGTGAAGGATTCGGGGATGGGTATTGCGCCGGAAGATTTGCCGAGGATATTTGAGCGTTTTTTTCGAGCTGAAAAGGGGCGGTCAAGGGACAAGGGCGGGACGGGTTTGGGACTGGCGATTGCGCGCCAGATTGTGGAATTTCATAGCGGTCATATTGAAGCGGAGAGCGCGTCGGGGCAGGGTTCGATTTTCCGCATGCATCTGCCGGCTTTGACTGAAAACTGACATGTGTCATGCACTTTTTGCATTTTTGTCATGCCATTGTCACACAACTTTGCTACAATATGTACGGTCTATAGAAAAAAATTATCATGAAACGGCATATTGACGACGAAATCGCAGTCCTTAACGAGAAAATTCTCCGCATGGGAAGTCTCGCTGAGGAGATGATTCATCTGTCCATCAAGAGTATCACGGAACGGAGCGAGGAAACCACTCAGCTTGTTTTTAAGCGTGAAGAAGAGGTGAACAGTCTGCAGATGTCCGTGGACGAAGACTGCGTGAAACTGCTGGCGCTCTATCAGCCGGAAGCAACGGACTTGAGAACGATTCTGGCGTTTGTGAAGATAAATGCGGAACTGGAACGTGTGGCGGACCAGGCAGTGAATATCGGGCAGACTGCGTTTTATCATCTCCTTAAAGAAGCGCCGCTGCATAATCTGATGGAAATCCCCCGCATGGGCGTGATTGCCGAGCAGATGATACGGGAAGTATTGAATGCGTTTGCTAAGCGGGACATGGCGCTGGCTCAGGAAGTGCTGAAGATGGACAATGAAGAAGATACGCTTAAGGCGAAGGCGCTGAATGAAATCATTGCGATTCTTTCCAAAGATGTGAATCATGCAAAACAGCTGGTGGACCTTATTTTGATTGCCAAAAATCTTGAGAAAATTGCGGACCACGCCACGAATATCGCCGAGGATGTCATTTTTATGGTGATGGGCAAAGACATACGGCACCACCATCTGGCAGATGCGTCGACTGAAAGCAAGATTTCCTGACTCCCCCCACATTGAAAACTCGTCAAACTAAAAAAGCCGCGCTGGCTCTGGAATCCGGCAAGGTGTTTATCGGTGAATCGTTTGGCGCAGATACGGAACGTGCTGGCGAAATTGTTTTCAACACTTCAATGACCGGCTATCAGGAAATTCTGACGGATCCTTCCTACAAAGGTCAAATCATTGTGATGACTGAACCTCATATCGGGAATGTCGGGATGAATCCTGAAGATATTGAGTCGGGGAAAGTGCATGCTGAAGGGCTGGTGGTGCGCGAATGCAGTCCGGTGGTATCCAATTGGCGGGCAAAGACTTCGATTCAGGAATTTTTGAGAGAGCGGAATGTGCCGGCGATTGCAAAGATTGATACGCGGGCTTTGACAAAACATATCCGCGATGTCGGGGCGATGCGGGCGATTCTTTCCACACGAGAACTGTCTCCTGCGCGGCTGTTGGCTAAAGTAAAGTTGTGCAAATCTATGTCCGGGCTCGACTTGGCGAAGGATGTCACTTGCAAGAAAGGTTATGTATGGTCTGAACCGGAATGGAAATGGGAAACTTTGAATACTGTGCCCCCCCGTGCAAAGCTGAAGAGAAAGATTGTGGTGATGGACTTTGGGGTGAAGCAGAACATTTTACGCTGTCTGACGGATCGGGGATGCGAGGTGCAGGTGGTGCCGGCACGCGCGTCGTCCAAAGAGATTTTTGCGTTAAGACCGGACGGGATTCTGCTTTCGAATGGGCCGGGAGATCCGGCGGCTGTGACTTATGCGGTGGAAACGATTCGGGAGATGATTGATGAGGTGGGCAGACCTTCAAAACGTGTGCCGATATTCGGGATTTGTCTCGGGCATCAGCTTTTGGGGCTGGCTTTGGGAGGCAGGACTTTTAAGCTGAAGTTCGGGCACAGGGGCGCGAATCATCCGGTGAAAGATTTGGGCACGGGCAAAATTGAGATTACGTCGCAGAATCATGGGTTTTGTGTGGATATTGATTCATTGGCAGGCAAGGATGTGGAGTTGACGCATATTAATCTGAACGACAATACTCTTGAAGGGATGAGCCACAAGGAACTGCCGGTATTTTCCGTGCAGTATCATCCGGAATCTTCGGCCGGGCCGCGGGATTCGCGGTACTTGTTTGACCGGTTCATCCGTCTGGCGGATAAATACCGTGGGTAAACGTAAAGACATTAAGAAAATACTTATTCTCGGCAGCGGTCCGATTGTCATCGGGCAGGCGTGCGAGTTCGACTATTCCGGTACGCAGGCAGTGAAGGCGCTGAAAGCCGAGGGGTACAAAGTGGCGCTTATCAACTCTAATCCTGCGACGATTATGACGGACCCGGAACTGGCGGACGCCACTTATATCGAGCCGCTCGACCCGGAATTTGCCGCAAAAGTGATTGCGAAAGAAAGGCCGGATGCTCTGCTGCCGACGCTTGGAGGTCAGACTGCGCTGAATCTGGCGGTGTCTTTGGCGGAACAGGGAGTTTTGAAAAAATATTCTGTGGAACTTATCGGGGCGAAGCTGGATGCTATCCGCAAGGCCGAGGACAGGAAACTTTTTAAGCAGGCGATGATTAAGGCCGGGCTGGATGTGCCGAAATCCGGGATTGCGTACACGCTTTCGGAAGCGGAAGCGATTGCGCGCGAGGTGGGGTTTCCCCTTATTATCCGACCGTCGTTCACATTGGGCGGGAGCGGGTCAGCGATTGTCTACACTCGTGATGATTTTGCCGAAGCTGCGGACCGGGCGCTGGAAGCCAGTCCTATCAACGAGATTCTGGTGGAAGAATCTGTGCTGGGATGGAAAGAA
>CAYHWZ010000129.1:0-6603 GCA_964359975.1 uncultured Elusimicrobia bacterium
GGAGCATATCCCATCGCCCCTCTATGCCCGACCAGCCAACACTTGCGCGGCGGCTTCTGAGATGGTGTCATACTGAAAATATACAATTTTTGCGCGCACAAACCAACCTCTGCGATGCTCTGGATTTTGCGCGGTAAATGAGTTACACTTAATGGAAATCACAGCCATTGTTCTGAACCAGGGGGTCTGACATGATCAAGTTATATGACAAAAAGAGCACCCGTCCGCTGGGCACTATCACCGAGGAACAGCTACAGTTCCTCATCGATCAGCTGGAAGAAGAATCCTCCACCGACAAAGAATACTACATCAACCGCGACACGCTGGACATTTTCGAAGGAGCCGGTGCCGACCCGCAGCTGATGTCCATCCTGCGCAGCGCCCTGGGCGAAGGCGAGGAGATGGATATACGATGGGAACGGACGTGAATCATCTGCAGGAAAATTCGCACTTTTTTCCAGAGAAATCAATATCCCTAGACCCCTGTTTTTTTGAGCAATCGTATGTTGACAATAGGCACACATTGTGATACCATTAGCAGGTGACGAAACAATTTGTCTGGTCAATTGAGAAGAATGAATGGCTGAAGCAGAATCGGGATATTACTTTTGAAGAAATCGTTTTCTTCATTGAAAACGGAGGTCTGCTGAATGTTTCTGATCATCCCAACAGAATGCAGTACCCAAGTCAGCGAATATTCACGGTACTTGTCAACAAATATGTCTATCTGGTACCCTTTGTTGAGGATGAAAGTTCAGTCACACTAAAAACGATATTTCCCAGCCGCAAAGCGACAAGAAAGCATCTGAAAGGAGGAACCTGAAAATGCGGAACTTATCAAAAGAAGAAGCAAGTATTCTTAAATCCTACGAGTCGGGCGAATGGAAACCCGTAAAAAACATGAATGCTGAAATCAAAAGATATCAGAAGATAGCACGTTCGACACTGATGAAGGATAGAAGAGTAAATATCCGCCTCTCAGCCGTTGACCTTGAAGGCATGAGAAAGAGAGCTTTTGAGGAAGGTATTCCCTACCAAACCCTGATTTCAAGCGTGATTCATAAGTATGTAATGGGAAGATTCAGAGAAAAAGCTGCGTAGGATTATGACCATATATTTATGACTGAACGATACTCAAAGACTAAGTTTATGTATGAAGGCAGCGCGGCCGGGTTTCGGTGCGATGAGATTATTCTGCCGGACGGGAAGAAGGCACAGCGCGAGTATCTTACTCATCCAGGGGCAGTGGCGGTGGTGCCGCTGTTGGATTCGCCGTATCGCACGCCGCTGGCTCAATGCCGCGTGGTCATGGTGTCGCAGTACCGGTATCCGGTGCACAGAACCACTGAAGAAATTCCGGCGGGCAAGATCGACGGTAAAGAACCGCTGGCGAAATGTCTGGCGCGGGAACTTAAAGAAGAGACCGGCTATTCAACGAAACGGTTCCGCCGCCTGATTTCCTACTGGCCCACGCCGGCTTTTTCCAATGAGATGATTCATATTTATTGGGCGGATTCGCTTAAGAAAGGCAAGAGCAGTCCGGATGACGATGAGTTTCTTGAAGTGAAAACTGAAACGGTGAGGTCTGTGCTGGCGAAAATCCGTAAAGGAAAAATCCGGGATTCGAAAACTGTGATTGCGTTTTTAGCGCTGGCGAACTTGTTTCGGTAAGATTTAGATTGTTGTTCTTATATTTTCCAGCGGGAGATTATCGGCAGAAAGGGCGCCAGAGTGGTGTCCACTGAAAGAGGCGTGACGGAAACTTTCCGGTCCTTCACCGCGGCCATGTCAGTGCCGGGAGCAGGAATTCCCTTGGGCATATCGCCCGCCAACCAATAGTAGGTCTGTCCGCGCGGGTCCACGCCGGACGGGATCACTTTTCCATAAACTCTTTTTCCCAGACGTGTGTACGCTATCGGCACTTTGTTGTTCGGCAAAGACGGCACATTGACATTGAGAAACACTCCCGACGGCAAATGCTTTTTCAGCAGTGTTTTGGCTATACGGTACGACGCTCTGGCCGCGGACTCAAAGTCCTTGTCCGAACCGCTGAGCACACTGACCGCAAACGAATCCACGTTCATCATCGCTCCCTCGCGCGCCACGGCCACTGTGCCGGAATAGACCGTGTCCTCGCCCATGTTTGGACCAAGATTGATGCCGCCCACGATCAGGTCGGGCTTCTTGTTCTTCAGCAGTTCGAGCACGCCGAAACGAATGCAGTCTGACGGGGTCCCGTTAGTGGTATAGAGATGGATGATTTTCCCGTTGGGAAGCTGCATGGGAAGTGTCTGCACACGGAACGGTTTATGCAAAGTGATGGAATGGCTCGCGGCGGAACGTTCGCTGTCCGGCACAACGGCTATGACACGTCCGAGCGGGCGCAGAGCGTTGATCAGCGGTTTCAGTCCCGGCCCGTAGATTCCGTCGTCGTTGGAAATCAGTATGGTTTTCATTTCACGCTCACCTGTCCTGCGAGTTCCGCAATTATTTCGCGGGCCTTTTCAAGCGCCAGCGCGCGGTGGCTCACCTTGTTTTTTTCTTCAATAGTAAGTTCGGCCAAAGTTTTATTCATCGACGGCAGGAAAAATATCGGGTCGTAACCAAAACCATTTTCCCCTCTCAGCTCAGCGATAATCCTGCCTTGCACGCGTCCTTCTACCGTGCGGACAGAGCCGGTTTCGGGATGATAGACTGCAATCACGCAGCGGAATACGGCCGTGCGCTTTTCCGCCGGAACATTTTTCAGTTCGGTCAGCATTTTGCGGTTATTGTCTTCGTAAGAACATTTTTCGCCGGCGTACCGCGCGGAATATACCCCCGGCGCACCGTTCAACGCGTCCACTTCCAGGCCGGTATCGTCCGCAAGTGTAATTAACTTGCAGGCCTAACCGTAATATTTTGCCTTTTTCACCGCGTTCTGTTCCAATGTATCGCCGTCTTCTTCAACGGGCGCAATGCCGGGAAAGTCATTCAGTGTGCGGACCTGAACTCCGAGCCCGGACACGAGCCGCGCGATTTCGTCCGCCTTGTGGCGGTTGTGCGTGCCGATGAGAACAGGTATCACGAATGCTGTTTCTGTTTCAGAAGATTGAGCGCGGAACCGGACCGGAACCACTCGATTTGTTCGACGGTCAAGCTGTGTTTCAGGATGATATCCACTTTTTTCCCGCCGGGCTGATGTAGAATGCCGGAAACTGTTTTACCGGGCGCAAGGTCTTTGAGACCAGTAATACTGATGCGGGTGGATTCCTGTACCAGGTCATAGTCCGCCGGATTGGCAAAAGTGAGCGGCAGTACGCCTTGTTTCTTAAGATTCGTCTCGTGGATGCGGGCAAAACTCTTAACAATAACGGACGCTGCGCCGAGATAACGGGGAGACATGGCGGCATGTTCGCGGCTGGAACCTTCGCCGTAGTTATCGTCGCCGACTACCACCCATCTCACGCCTTTGGATTTCAAGTCGCGCGCGATTGCGGGATAGCCGACACCTTTTTCGCCGCCGACCGGATGCGTGCCTTTGCCGGCGTCGCCGGTGAATGCATTGATAGCGCCGAGGAACATGTTGTCGCTGATTTTGTCCAGATGTCCGCGGAACTTGAGCCAAGGTCCTGCAGGCGAGATATGGTCGGTGGTGCACTTGCCTTTGGCTTTGAGCAGGAGGGGCAATTCGGTGAAATCTTTTTTGTCCCATGCCGCAAACGGGTCGAGAAGCTGGAGCCGTCCGCTGTCCGGAGCGACCTGTAATGTGACAGACTCGCCGTCCTGAGCCGGTGCCACGTAACCTGACTTGGGCGCGACAAAACCTTTTTTGGGCAGGTCGTCCGCTTTTTTGGGCGGCGAGAGACGCACTTTACCGCCGGAGACAGTGTCGAGTTCATCAGTCATGGGGTTAAAACTCATGCGCCCGGCCAATCCCATGGCAATGACAATTTCCGGACTGGCGATGAAAGCCAGTGTCTCAGCATTGCCGTCATTCCGTTTGGGAAAATTGCGGTTGAACGAAGTGAGAATGGAATTTTTTTCGCCGGACTTGATGTCGTCGCGTTTCCATTGACCGATGCACGGTCCGCAGGCGTTTGCCAGGACCACGGCGCCGATATCTTCGAGCGAGCGCGCCTGACCGTCGCGTTTTACCGTCTCGTAAATCTGGTCTGAACCGGGACTCACCAAAATGCGCGTGGCGGATTTCACTTTAGCGGCTTTGGCCTGTTCCGCCACATCCGCGGCGCGGGACAGGTCTTCGTATGAAGAATTGGTGCAGCTCCCGATGAGCGCGGAGGTGATGCGGTCCGGATAATTTTTCTCTTTCACATCGCTGGCCATTTTTGAAATGGGGCGCGCGAGGTCAGGAGTGTGCGGACCGACGATGTGGGGTTCAAGTTTGGACAGATCTATTTCGACTACACGTTCGTAGAATTTTTCAGGATTTTTGACGACTTCGGGGTCGGCGGCAAGCATCTCCTTGTATTTGTCCGCAAGGTCTGCGACGCCGGAACGTTGTGTGGCTTTCAGATAGTCCCGCATTCTGTCGTCGTAGGGAAAAATGGAGGTTGTGGCGCCGAGTTCCGCCCCCATGTTGGTAATGGTGGCTTTGCCAGTGCAACTGATGGACCGTGTGCCCGGCCCAAAATATTCGATGATTTTGTTGGTGCCGCCTTTGGTGGTGAGCACTCCGCACAAATAAAGAATCACGTCTTTGGGCGATGCCCAGCCGTTCAGTTCGCCGGTGAGTTTGACGCCGATGATATTGGGGTGTTTCACTTCCCACGGGAGACCGGCCATCACGTCCACTGCGTCCGCGCCGCCGACTCCGACTGCCACCATGCCGAGACCTCCGGCGTTTGGAGTGTGAGAATCTGTGCCGATCATCATTGTGCCGGGAACTGCGTAATTTTCCAGGACCACCTGATGAATGATGCCAGCGCCGGGTCTCCAGAATCCAATCCCGAATTTCTGCGAAGCTGAGCCGAGAAAATCATAGACTTCTTTATTTTCGGTCACTGCAATGTTCATGTCTTTTTCCGCCCCGACCTGCGCGCGGATAAGATGGTCGCAATGCACGGTGGTAGGCACGGACACGCGTTTGATGCGCGCCTGGGCAAATTGGAGCAGAGCCATCTGAGCAGTGGCGTCCTGCATGGCAATCCGGTCCGGACGCAGAGCCAAAATGCCCTGTCCGGGAGCGAATTCCTGTTTCGCCGGATTGTCCAGATGCGAGAACAGAACTTTTTCCGCAAAAGTGAGAGGACGGTTCAGACGTTTGCGCGCTTCGTCGAGCCGGCGGCTCATCGTCGAATAGACTCCGGATACCCACTCAGGTGTGCTTTCTATGGTCAGTTTCTCAGTCATAATTTTACCTCGATGATATATTTTAACAAAATTCGTGCGGAGGTCTCAAACCGCGTTTGGGCCGGAACTACCAATAATAATTCTTGTTCTTCTCGTAATATTCGATGGTCTGTTTCAGACCCTGTTCAAGCGGCACGGAATCCCGCCATTTCAATCCGCGCTTGATTTTGGACACGTCCGCAATGAAGTCGCCCACATCGATCTTCTTATTTTTCTCTGGCCAAGGCACATATACGATGCGGCCCTTGCCGGCGATTTGCACTATTTTTTTCACGATATCAATGAGCGGGATACCGCGTCCTGTGCCCACGTTGAAAGTCGGGCATCCGTCGAAATTCTGCGCGCCTGCGGCCAGGAACGCTTTGCTGATATCATCAACGTGCATATAGTCGCGCACTTGTTTACCGTCGCCAAAAATTTTGATATCGCTGTTGTCCACGACCAGGCGGATGAACCAGTTGAGAATGCCGAAGCTGGGCTGTTTCATCTGCGCGCGCGGACCGTAACCGTTGGACACGCGGAGCACTACGGTCTTCAAGCCGTGCACGCGGTTGTAAATCTGGTGGTAATATTCACCGGCCAATTTGTCCACGGCGTAAATGTCCATGGGGTTGACCGGGCAGTTTTCACCGACGAGCCGGACCGGTGCGCTGCCGTAGATGGCGCGGGTGGAACAGTACACGATTTTGATGGCGGGCGCGAATTTCCGGCAGGATTCCAAGATGTTTATCTGTCCGCGCGCATTGATGTCTATGTCGAGAAACGGACGGTCTATGCTGTCAGTGTGGCTGGTCTGGGCTGCGATGTTAAAAAGCACGTTATGGCCTTTGACCAGTTTTTTCATGAGAGCCGCATTGCGGATATCGCCGCGCACCACGCGCACTTTCCGAGAAATGTCGCGCACGTTGAAAAGGTTGCCTCCGTGCAGAGGTAAAAATGAGTCGAGCAGAGTGACCTTTGCGCCGAGACGGACGAGTTCGTGCGCAAGGTTGCTGCCGAGGAAACCCAATCCGCCGGTGACAAGGACTTTTTTGCCGGAGTAACTTCTTGTCAGGTTTTGCATGACTTAGTTGAGACCGGTTTTAACGCAGGCGGTTCACCGACGGGATTTTCCACATAACGCGACAGATTGCGGCTGAATGATTCGAGTTCCATTCCCTTATACGACGGGAAAAACGGGCTGAGTTTTTCAACAGCGCGGTCGCACTCATAACGCGCGCCGCGCGCATTATAATTCATTGCGTGATGAAG
>CAYHWZ010000130.1:0-6554 GCA_964359975.1 uncultured Elusimicrobia bacterium
CTTTTGATGTTTTGAATTCTGCGTTACGGATGCACCGCTTCCAACACCACCGCGCACATGCATGGGAAATGTGGCATCGTCGGGTTTGGGCAGGCGCATCACGCCGTAGTCAAGATTGGGGTTCATGCCTTTGAACACACTTACGCCCCACGAACCGTTCATGATCATGGCGCACAGTCCGCCGGAGAAAAGTTGCTCCGATTCCTTGTTGGGCGAGGTGACGCATCCTTTGACCAGCAAATCATGATCTTTCAAGTCCGTGAAACATTTCAGCACTTTTTCCCACGCCGGGTCCGTGTACGGCACTTTGCCGAGCATGCTGCCTTTCAACTTTTCTGCGCCGAGATAACTGAACGCGTACGGTTCCAAAAACGCGCCGATCATCCAGAGATCTCCGAACCCGATGGAAAGCGCCGGGATTCCTTTCTTGTTGAGCTGTTCGCCGGCCGCGATGAACGCTTTCCATGTCTTCGGCGGTTTTTCCGGGTCAAGACCTGCTTTGCGGAACAGCTCCTTGTTGTAATATATCTGGATGGACATGGCAGAAATGGGCACGCCCCAGTACGAGTTCATTTTCACACCGTACTGATTTCCCTCGGGGTAATAGAAATCTTCAATGGCTCTTTTGAAAAAATCTTTTTTCCAGCCGGCGTTCAGAGGTTCGGTCAATTCAAGTATCTTGCCGGCGTTGATATAACGCGCGAGGAATTCGCCGCCTGCGGCCACTCCGATGATGTCCGGCAAAGTGCCGGCCTGCGCCGCGGCCTGGATCTTGTTGTTGTATTCCGAACCCACCGGCGCAGCCACCTGAAACTTGACGGAAACACCGGTCTGTTTTTTATACTCCTCGGCAAATTGGGTGAGGATTTCCTGACGGTCGCTCCACCAGTGCCAGAACACGATATCCGATGAAGATGCGGAATCCTTTTTCCCGCATCCGGTAAAAGGAACTGCCGCCGCAGCCAGCACCGTCCATAACACTATTTTCTTCAAGTTCATTCTATCCTCCCTGTCCGTGATTGGTCTTTTCCGGTTCCGGCAATTTCAGTTCATGCTTTTTTAAAAGTGTGTCCAGGTCATCCTGTCCGACGATATAGTCCACGCCGAACCGTGTTGCCGCGCCCGGTTTTAGATTCTCCTTTTTGAAATTGAGTTCCATGGTAAAAAAACTTTTCCCTTCCCAAACGCCGATCTTGTCAACCAGGCCGCGGCTGAACGTCTGCAGCAAATAACCTTTGTCCGCGGAATCGTATGCCAGTATCCAGTCCGCGCCCGGCACAAGATGGGATTTTTGCAGACGCGGCTCAAAGTTTCCGCGAGCAAGATAGAGGCGTCCTTTTTCATCCAGCGCAGGCACAATATATTGGTCCTGTCCGTCGGCGGAACCACCCGGAGCCAGATCCGGATGATTGGTCCAGAACATGGGTTTGGTCGTGTTGCCCAGATTGCGGATTTCATATTCCATCTTCAATCCGGACGACTGCGGCGTAAGCGAAAATTCTTTTTGAATGAACAGATTGTCTCTTGTCACTGTTGACAGAACCACGGATACACGGTCTCCTGCAGTTTCTTTCACGCGCGCGTCCCAGTCAACGTTCCACACTTCGCCCGGCCAGTCCGCTGGAAACCAGTCGTTGACTCCGCCGTATTCCGCCCACGCGTTCCATGCGTCGCCGCGTGTCCTTTCCACTCCGGGGTAATCAAGGAAAAGCTGATTGCGCCCGCTTGCTCTGTCCACTGCAGACAATAGTCTTCCCCCTATGGCAGGCGTGGCATGAAACTCAACTTTCTCATTTCCGATTGCAAAATCAGATGTTCCGTCCTGATTGATGTCTCCAGTCATCAAGGATGCCAGTCCGGCTGTCAGCACGGCATAAGGTTCGTGGACTGTTATTTCCCCGTTGTTCCACTTGATCTGGACAGCCAAAGTTCCGTTTGCCGGCGCGCCTTCGGAAATCGTGAGTGTGAACGGCAGAGAGACAGAACCTTCTTTCGGCAGTTCAACCGAACTTTTCTTAATCTTTGTTTTCCATCCGGGCGGGGTCTGGAAATTTATCTCGGCTTTGATCGGTTCTTTCTGTCTTGTTTCAAAAGTTAAGGTCAGATTTTCTTCTTGACCGCGGCGCAAAAGATTGACTGGCCCGATCTCCGCGCGGATGTATGGACGATAAACCTTTACATAGGAAGCGTTGGTCACAACCGGCGAATATGGACAGTCAACTGTTGCGGTGAACCACCCGACGCGTCCGCCGGCCTCTTTGGGCACTTTGATAGTGAATGGAATCAGGATATCTTCGCCGGGTTTGAGATACAGTACTTTCTCAAGGTCGCCCATCCAGCTTCTCGGGATGTTGTAACGATTAATGTCAATATAGACCGGGAGTGTTTCAGTGTGGGGATTTTTCACATAAAGCGAAAGATCAGCATTTTCACCGGCGAATATATCGTGTGCCGACGGGCGCAGTTCCGCGATCAACTGCTTGGGTTTGGGCAATTCTTTCTCTTCATGTTCGAGTCTTGACTGAATGCCGGACAGATATTGTTCCGAGGCCGCGCGGTCCCGTTTGAGAAATGACAAAATGGCCCGCTCAATGTCCGCGCTGATTTCAGAAACAGATTCCGCAGAGACCAGACCGCTTTTTTTGAGCCGCGCCTCTATGACACGGAGCGCGTAGATTTTGCCCGGCAAGTCCAGCGCGCTGCCGAAACTAATGTCCGGCTGCCATTTGCGCGCATATTCCGCCGTGATGTTCAGATACAAGTCACCGTATTCTTCCGTCGGTTCTATGTTGCTGCCTTCGGTGAAATCGTTCCAGGTGACAAGCTGAATGAAGTCCGAGTGGTGCCGCACGGAATCTTCCATCTGGTCGCGGTATTCCTGTCCGTCCCTCCGGGGAATGTTGATGATGCCGCCTCCCCATCCCCAGCAGGGCGAGTTGTCAAATCCGGGGTTTGCCACTCCGACCACCATTTTGACTTTGCCCTGTTTGCGGAGTTGTTCAGATTCGGTAAGGAATGACTCGCGGTCCGACGCCGAACCCACCCACGGGAAAATAGCGTCCGATACGTCGGTGAATCCCGCTTCGGCAATGGAGCGTTTCCATCCCCACTGGTGATCGTGCATGAAGAAAATCCTGTCGCGCAGCTCGCCGAAAATATCTCTCCATTCCTGCGCTTTGAACGAAGTCTGTGCAATGGAATCCGATGTCGCGTACGCCCATCCAAAATTGGAGAGCACGGCTTTTCCATTTATCTTCAGGTAAGACGGACGGTGCATATATTTTCTGTACACTTCCTCGATTGTTTTCTTTGATGACAGCACAGCATCTCTCCGGTTGGTCGTATTCTGAAAGGGTGGGAACGAACACTTGTCATCGAAATTGATGCACACTTTGAAATCGAGCTGTTCCGCTACGCTGAGCAGTGCCGCGAAGCATCTGTCCTCCTGTCGCGGCTCCCCCTTGTCATTTTTGAACCCGTACCAGTTGATCATGAACGCGTCAATCCCCGCTTCTTTTGCCAGAAGGATATGATATTCCAGTACAGCCGGGTCCGCAGAATCGTAGGGGCCTATGAGAGGGTAATGATTGGATGCGATGTCGCGCTTTCCGGAAAGTTTCATAAATTCAGGATAGTGATGTTTGTCCATATCCACACCGTCCAGGGCGAATTTCCACTGGTACCACTGACCGCTCAGTTCGGGCAGACCGAACCATCCCATATAGTGCGCCACGATCAGCGGCTTGTCCGCACACCACGACATGCTCATTGTCAGGAACGGCAAAATCGTTCCGCCGAGGATTATCGCCGCCAATCGTTTCATGTTCATGGCCCCTTGAACCTCAATTCATCGAATGCCATCCATTCACCGCGGGCCGAGGGATTTTCCGGTGCGCTTACTCCTATCTGCAGGTCGAATGTCTGCACGCCGGAAAGTTCGGTCTTTCTCTGTACGTCGAACTGATAGTTGCCCGGTGCTTTCGATTCGGCCAGCCGCGCGTACTTTGATTTCATTGAAGGCGAGGCGAGGATTAGAAACCAGTTTTTTGAACTCGAGAGCACATTGATTTCAAGCACCGGAAAACGGTCCAGGTCAACAGTTACGTTGCGGTGCACAGCGCCCCAGTTCTTGTCGTAAAGTTTTCCCCGCACGATTCCCAATCCTTCGCGCTGATAAAAATTGACCTCAAGCGGACCGTCTTTGACTGAAGTTTCCCAAAGGTCAACGTCGCTTTTGTCCGGCATCAATATCTGATGGACCGGGCCATGGTAGGGTTTGGGTTTGGCGCGTTTTGCCGCGCGCAGTTCCGGTACAAGGTCGTACTTGTCGCCGGCATCATCTGCTGTTGTACGTCCGACAAAAATAAGCTGGTCCAGAGAGGCGGATTCGTTCGCCAGCGGCTGTCCGCCGGGGTCCGACACACCAAGTTTCAGCTGGATTCTCTGTTTTCCCTTTAGACCGGACAGCAAGGGCAGGTCAAAAACAAATGTTCCGGTCTCGTTTGCTTCGATTAGTTTAAGGTACCCTCCCTGGAACTGTACACCGGCAAGTATCAAATACCACTGTTTGCTGACCGAAGCTACATGCACTTGAAAAATGGGATATTGATCAAGGTCAATGTTAATGGTCCTGTACATGGACGACCAGGCCCGCTCAACTTTCGAGGTCTGAAGATACGTCATTCCTTCGACGGAACGCATGCTTATCTGGTCCTTTTTGTATTCCGGTTTCCACTGGGACGTATCGGGCACAGCAGGGTCCAGTATTTTTACAAACGGAATCTTGGGAATTTCAATCTTCGGCTCGGCGCAGAAAAGTTCGCCGGCATGAAAAACTGCGGCAGCCAGAAGAATAGAAATCGCCGTGCGGTTCATACTTTAACCGCTTCCGGCGCCCCTGCGCTCGAGCCCCTCACAACCAGTTTGCCCTGGATGCGGAGAGCAGGTCCGGCATTCCCCTGCACAATGTTGAACAATTGCTCCACCGTCTTGCGCCCCAGACTTTCCTTGTCAACAGAGACGGTGCTTAACGGCGGTACCGTGGTCTGAGTGAACTGCAGGTCATCAAACCCGACGATGGCAAGCTCGCCCGGTACAGACACTCCCATTTCCTGCGCCTGCTGCAGCACTCCGAGCGCAATACGGTCGTTGGCACCGAAAATGGCTGTGGGACGGTTTGCGGACTCAAGCATTTTTTTTGCGGCCATGCGTGCGGGCCGGAGTTCGGGGAATTCGTTCTTTATGGTAAGGTCGTAGGTCGACATCACCAGCAGGGACGGATCAAATGTCAATCCGTTTTGTTTCAGTCCCTGCTGGAAACCGGCAATGCGTTCTTTGAAGCTCCAGGCCATTTCTCCGGTTACTGTGGCAGGCGCTATCATACCAATGCGCGTATGCCTGTTTTGGGCAAGGTGGTCCACAATCTCAGCCGCGCACCGTTTGTTTGAAATGAGGATGCGGGGAGACTTCACCTCTTCGTAAAAAGGGTCTATGAGGATGTGAGGGATGCCGCGTTCGCGCAGAGCCGTGGGCAGCCGCCGGTTCTTGCATGCAAGCAGGATGATGCCTTCGACAAGATACGATTCCATCATCGGCGGGAGCACTTCCTGCATGCCGTTGACCGTGGAAAAAATAAGGTTCTGTCTGCGCCGCGTCAGTTCCTGATTTACTCCTCTGAATATGGCGGAACAAAATGGATCTTCGGTCAGGAACTCGAACGTGTCCTCATAGATCAGCCCGACGGAATTGGTGGTGCCGAGCACGAGACTCCGCGCAAAGTAGTTGGTGCGGTATCCAATTTCGCGAGCCACTTTGAGCACTCGTTCGCGTGTGCGTTCAGGGACTCTGTCCGTGAACCGGCTGTTCAGCACAAAGGAAACCGTGGCCTGTGAAACTCTCGCACGCCGCGCGATTTCCGCCTGTGTTACCCGTTTGTTGACGTTGTTTTTTTTCATATTGATTCTAGAAATTGATGTCCCAGTAAATGCGTACCACATTGTCCGACGGAGGGTCTCCTCCGAACGGCGCCGATGTCTTGTCGTCGTAGCGCGTCTGTATGACGGACAGCACTATCTTCGCATTGTTCGTCACCGCGTACTCGCCCTGCACCTGCAAAGCGTCGGTCCGCAATCTGCGGCGGTTGCTGTACAGCAATGTGCTTTCAAATCTCAGCTTGGACCAGATATAAAAATAGTTGGTGAACCAGTTGCCCATGAACAGTTCAAATGTCTGAGCTTCCTCATTGCGCGGATCGGATGACGATATCAGGAACGTGGACCGCCCGCTGTTGTCGTCCAGCGCATAGAATTCCCGCCGATGGTTGTACGAAAACACCACATCCATCCGGTTGAAACCATAGTAGCCGATGCTCCCCTGAAAGAACCGGCGGAAATAATTGCTCCCGCTTTCCCCCCTGCTGACGGAATCGTACTGTCCGTTGAACTTGATCTTGTCCATCACCTGCGTCACTTCAAATTTCACACCTCTTTGGTCCGCAAAAAAATCGTCGTAGTATGCCGGACTGAACCGGAACCGCGGCTTGAACTGCGGGCTGA
>CAYHWZ010000131.1:0-6538 GCA_964359975.1 uncultured Elusimicrobia bacterium
AAGGTGATTCCGTTCATGACGCTCCTGACAGGCACAGCTCTGTACGCGCGCGGAGGATTGCAGACAAAGTTTTCAATGGTGACGCTGGACAACCTACAGCCGGGAGTGACATACAATACGCGCGAGTTGGTGAACTTGCCGCTCGTGGTGACCAATACCGGTGACCAGAGGACCATTGTGAAAATTGACGTTTTAGTGCCACAGCTTTCGAAAAACATGACGGACCAGAACTATGAACCCATCCCCGATGTGTCGTGGGTGCGTTTGGGTCAGAATGAATTGGAAATCGGCGCGGGTGAAACTGTCGCCACCGACGTAATTATCACAATACCGGACGAAGATAAATATCTCGGCAAACGATATCAGGTGGACCTGCATATCCGCAGCATAGGCAAACGTTTTGTGAATGTGGCTCTGCTCAGCAATGTGCGATTTTCAGTCGCGCCGAGACGGCTGACTCAGCAGGAAATCGACCAGCGCAAAAAGGTGGAGGAATACGGCAACAAAATAGATTTTGATATTCTCCCGACGAAAATAAATCTGGAGGAACTGCCCGTAGGCAGGCAGGTCAATATGGAAAAAGACAAGAACGTTTCTCTGAAAATACTGAACCCGAACGACGCAAAGTTCATTTACTATCTCGACGTGGTGCAATGCTGGGAAGTCGGTCTGGGAATGCCGTCGGATTTTGAGCGGCTGCCGGACGTCAGTATGGTTCAGGTCGAAAGGGAGATTACAGTGGAAGCCAACGCGATCAAGAAGGTGAAAGTGACGTTCAATTTTCCCGACGAAGAAAAGTACAGGGGAAAACAGTATTCATTTGCCATCCGGGCCACCGTGGCCGGCACGCCGATAGAATTCAACCAGTTGTCACGTCTTTTTGTGACAACTGCCAAGTAGGGAGGCATATATGAAACGATTCGATTTGCAAAATGAAGCAAGCATAGAAACAAAAGGAGGTACGACTGAAATGAAAGCGTACGGAAATAAAAAACAAAGGAACCTGGAGCGTCTGCTCATGGGGCTGGCAATCGCTGCCCTGTGTGTAGTCGTACCAGGAAGAGGTAGGAAAGCAGATGCCGCAGGCACAGCCAACATCAGCATCCGCGTGACCGTGGCGCCGAGTTTGTCGTTGTCTGTGGACAAGAACGACTATGACTTCGGCAACATGCCAGTCAACACTACGTCCATCTCGACCAGCGCCATCGTTGTGACCAACGATTCCGCGGGCCGCACACAGGACTATCAGATAAACGGGTCCAGCACTGCAAACTGGACCATTGCCTCTGCCAACGGCGTGAACCAGTTCCAACTGCGCGCGCTTCTCAACAGTGTCAAACCCGTAGATGCGGATTTCACCGCAGTGTTGAGCACACTCTCCGCCACAGTAGCCAACATGAGCGCAGCCAACTATGGAGGCAACCAGAACGGTAACGGCGTCAACTCCGGTTCCACGCGCAACTTGTGGTTCAGAATCCAGACTCCGACGGAAACGTCCTACAGCACGGAACAGACCATCACCATGACGCTCACAGCCGCGGACGCAGGAACATTCTAAAGGGGGAACAAAGGACAGGATTATCGTGAACAGAATCAGAGGAGAACAGAAAAATGGAGCGGTTCGCTAATCCGCATCCGTTGAATAGAGTCCGTCCGCAAGGCATGGAAACCTTGAAGGGTATCCTGTTTGCCGGTCTATTCTCTATCTTCTATTCTCTATTCACAACCCCCGCGTTCGCAAGTCCGACGGGCAGCGTAGGCGTGCGTATCCGCGTGGATGCAATCGCGCCTGACGCTATCAGCAATCTCTTGGTGCAGAAAGCCACCGGCACAGAAGGAGCAATTGTGCTGAACTGGACCGAACCCGGCAACGACGGTGCTTCCGGTCAGGCCAGCTATTACCGCGTGCGTTATTCGACCACGGCCAACATCAATAACATCACCGACTTCAACGCGGCTACGGTCTCCACTGCAACTTGGACGCCAGGTTCCGGAGGCGGAGCCAGAGCTGAAGTGCTCGAAGATCTCATTCCCGGACAGACTTATTATTGGGCCATCCGCACTGAAGATAATGTGGGACTCACTTCTCATTGGTCGCGCAGCGCAGGAGTCAATTCCAATAATTTCGCGTCGGCCTGGGACGAACCGCCGTCTGCCATTACCGACGTTACCGCAATCGCAGGCGACGTGCAGATCAATCTTTCGTGGACCGATATGACCACCACGCAAAAGACCATTGATTTCGATTTCTATAAAATTTACCGTACAACCGAAACTAGTTTGACCGGATTTACTGCAATCACCACCACCACAGTATCGTCGTATCTGGACACGCAGGTGGCCAACGGAGTCACATACTATTACAAAGTGGTGGGCGTGGACCGCGGAGTGGATTCCATCCCGGCATATTACGGTTCCGCGCTCGAATCTTTGAGCTGGAGCACATCGACCGCGCGTCCTCTGCCGCCGCGTCCCAACACCCCGACCAATCTGCAGGCAGTCACACTCACTACCCAGAGTATCACATGGCAGTGGCTGGATACTTCGACGAATGAAGACGGATTCAGGATATACTCTGCTTCCGGCGGCGTTATTGCGCAGATTAGTTCCGATGTAGTCACCTATGCATACTCGAACCTGTCGCCCAACACCTCTTACGCTATATCGGTGAAATCATTCAACCTGCTGGGCGAGTCATCCAGCTCGGCCAACTTGACCCGCTACACACTGGCCAATCCTCCGGCAAATGTTGTGAGCACCGGAACTTCGCAGACCACCGTCGGCATCACCTGGAACAGCAACAACAACGGGTCATCCACACGGTATATCATCTGGCGCGCCACTTCGCCGGCAAATGATTTTGTCAACTATTATCAGTTGTCCGCCGACACAGTGCTCAATACCTTCACCAGCACCGGCCTTGCCGAAGGCGCCACATACACTTATCGCATCGCCGCACGGAACGGCGACAATACGGATTCTTCCCTTGTCTACAGCACAGCCGCTTCCTTGAATGTGAAACCCGGCGCCATCAACACGTTGTCCGCAAGTCTTGGCGCAGTGGAAGGCACCGTTATCCTGCGCTGGATAGCCCCCGGCGATGACGGCAGTATCGGCAACATCACAAACGGTCAGTACGATATCCGCTGGTCCAGCCGCTTCATTGCCACGGATTATGACTTTGAAACTGTGCCGGATTCAGGTTCATACCGCATGCTTATGTCCACCAATACGGAGGTCGGTTCACAGCAGGCGGTTCTGCTCACAGGATTGTCGCAGTTCAGCGGCCAGACACTGTACTTTGCCATCAAGACCCGCGACGAAGTGCAGAGCAACTATTCCAACCTGTCCAATATTGTGAACAGCGCAGTGCAGGTGGATGTATCTTCGCCCGGCACAGTATCGTTGTCGGCCGCGTTGTCCACCGATTCGAATATCGGCGCCACATTGACATGGCTTTCGCCCGGCGACGACGGAGCGTCCACCAACAATCTGTTCGGTTCATATGAAGTGAAATACAGAACGGACGTACCCATCACCGACCTGTCGCTGTTTAGTTCAGCGGGCAACGCATCCCAGTTCGGCACAATACCCAACCCGCCGAAAACTATCGGCAGTCAGGAAAGCATGGATCTGACCGGTCTCAGCCGCGATACCACCTATTATTTCGCCATGAGAACACGTGACGAAGTTCCCAACTATTCGCCGCTGTCCAACGGCACCACTATAGTCACGCCGGACACGCTGGCGCCCGGCACTGTGCAGTCGTTCAGCGCTGCATCAAACAAACTTGCCGGCAAACGCATCGACTTGTCATGGACCAACCCGTCCGCAAGCGATCTCGTCGGTGTCCGCATAATAGTCAGGACAGACGGCTACGCCGCTCTGGCGGGGGATACCACGGGTCAGAGATTCGACCTTAAGGCTTCCGGCAATCTTACTGTGCCTCCCACCAATTATTCACATACAGGATTGACTCCGGATGCGACCTACTACTATGCCATGTTCGCATTTGACGATGGCAACCCGGCCAACTTCTCCGCCCCGGTGTTCGCGTCCGCAGTGCCGGTCAAAGCAACTGCTGAAAGACCGGAGAAGCCGAAGAAAGTCAGAGGCGTACGTTCACAGGATGGCCAGTCATTTGCCATCAGTTGGGACTCGGTGACCACGCGCATCACAGGCGAACCGTTTGAAGCTTTGGAACTTTCATCCTATACTATCTACAGAATGGAACTCCTCAACGGGGCCACCAACGGATTCTTTGCTGTTTCGTCCACACTTACTTCGTACACCGACACTACGTTGTCGAACAGAGTGCTCTACTACAAAGTGCGCGCCATGAATATCGCGGGCCTTGAGTCGGATGATTCCGATATTGTGACTTCCGACGCGGACAATACAGTGATGGTTTCCATGGACGACGGTATTTCGTTCATCGCGGTGCCCGGCAACGTGAAAGCCGCGCTCGACGCAAAGAATCTGACGCTGAACGGTTCGCGCAATCTCGCTGAAGAAGGCGGCAAAGTGTTCAAGTCCATGAGCGTGTTGGTGAGCAACAAGACTACAGGCGCTCTTGTCAAGAATTACGTCTTTGAACAGCCCGTAAAAGTCGCAATGGGATACAGCGTTAAACCTGACGGTACCATGGCAAGCGGAGCGCCTGCTCTGAACTATTCTCAGCGTGTGCCGACCGTGCAGGAAGTGATGGACAAGAAGGGTATGTCCATCTACTGGTATAACGGCGCCCAGTGGATCAAACTCGGCACCACTATTGATCCTGCGAACAAGAACGCCAGCGTCAAGACCGTGCATACCGGCAGTTATCAGATGCGCCTAGTCCAGCAGGCGTTGAACGCGCAGATGAACGCCGCCTACCCGCGCACCATTTCTCCCAATGGCGACGGTATCAACGACCTCTGCTTCTTCCTCTTTGAAAATCCGACGGAAGCGTCGGCAAGCGGAATGATCTATGACCTGCGTACAACAAAAGTGGCTGACGCCAAACCGGTTGTTCTCTTTGGTGAAAACAATGCGGTCCTCACCTGGGACGGCAAAGATGAGGGCGGCGCAGTTGTAACCGCCGGCGTATATATGTATAAGATACAGATTGGCGACAAGACATTCACCGGCACCATCGTGGTGGCAAGATGATGATAGGGATGAGGGATGAGAGATGAGGGATGAAACAAGGGAAATGAAAAGCATATCATATATTGCCGCCCGCAGCGGAATCTCATATCTTTTTGTCAAAGCGGTTACTGCTTTTGCATGTGCATTGCTATTCATGTCTCATCCCTCATATCTCATCCCTCCGGTCTGCGCTTCTTTCGAAGATACCGGCACCGGCGCGCGCGCGACCGGCATGGGCGGAGCATTCACTCCTCTGGCCGACGATATACATGCCCTGTACTACAATCCCGCCGGTCTTGTGTACCTCAAACGGAAGGAACTTTCCGCCACATACGGCATTCTCAATACCGGTCTCGCTGACAAATCGAAACTTTCCAGTTCGTACGTCGCCTACGGTCATCCGTTGAAACCCGAAATCGGAACAGTCGGATTTTCCTGGCAGCAGCTCAATCTGGAGGGACTTTACGAAGAACGCGCCATCATGCTCGGCTACGGACGCAGAATGTCGCAAAAATGGGCGTTCGGCATGGACCTTAAACATCTTTACCGCGATTTTAGCGCGCCGTCGGGACAGACATACAATTTCGGAACCCAAGACACATCAAAATCCGACCCGTTGTTCGCGTCAGGAGATTCCGCGTCCGCCATAGCTGTGGATTTCGGTGTACTGTTCCGCCCGTACCGCAACTATTCCTACGGGCTCACCATCCAGAACATGAACGAACCGAACCTTGCCATAGCTGCGACTGACCGCGACCCTCAGCTTATGACCATCCGCACCGGCATCGCGTACAACGAACGAACATTGACTCTCGTCGGTGAAATAGACAGCAAACGCTCGCCCGGCGGATTGAACCGCGATTACTTCGCCACAGTAGCCGCGGAAAAATGGTGGCTCGGAGCCGGATTCGCGCAGGCGGATTTAGCTGCCCGCGGTTCACTCGCATTCGGGTCACGCAGTTTCAGCCAGATGACAGCCGGCGTTGCCTACCGGCTCGACGCATTCCAGATTGATTACGGATTTCTAATGCCGCTGGGAGGCATCACGTTCGGCAGTTCGCACGGCAACCACCGCATCACGTTTACATTCCGATTCGGCAAGACCGTCGCCGAACCCGACTACGAACTGCGCATGCGTTCCGCCGAAATCGCCGCCAGGAAAGCCGAGGAAGAACTCGACCTCGCACGCAAAGAATCCGAACGTCTTGCGCTGGAACTCGAAAAGCTCAAGGAAGAAGCCGAAGTCCGCAAATCTGAAATGACTGAAACCCGTCAGCGTGTCGGCATCGTGGCCGCAGCCAAACAACTGAACGCCAAGTTCGCCGAGTCCATGGACCGTTATTGGAAGAAAAAGTCCGCAGGCGTTTCCATCGACGAGAGAATCGGCATTCTCACGCAGATAATCAAG
>CAYHWZ010000132.1:0-6478 GCA_964359975.1 uncultured Elusimicrobia bacterium
GGTGTTCCTGCAATGGACGGCTCCGGGTGCGGACGGGACGATTGGGGACATTTACGGAGGGAAGTTCAAGGTTAAGTACGGGACGGGTCAGGTGACGAATTTTGACAACTGCGGATGGTGCACGGAATTTGTGAACAATTCGACGCAGATGGCTGCGGGGTCTATGCAAGGGTTGGCGGTGACGGGACTTTCGTTCAACACGACATACTATTTTGCGATTGTGACGCGGGACAGCTCGACGTGGTCAACATGGTCGTCGTCTACGGCGGCGAATCCTCTGATAAACACGCTGAACAGAAACTGGACGCGCGGGTACAAACGCACGATGGATGGGAGTTCGGCGGATTGGCCTGGCGTGGCGGGCTCGGTGCAGAACAGCGCGGCTTTTTCTCAAGGGGAATGGATTTGGAACGACAAGGCGGATGACCAGCGCACGGACGGCGAGTATACGGCAAGTTCCAACCAGGACATCCGTGAAATACATGTTACGGCGGATGATGAACAGATTTATTTCCTGTTAAAGATGAATAACATTACGGACATTGACCTGGTGCACATAGCGCTTGCGATTGCTTCCGGGACGGTTTCCGGCGGGACTGTGGACATGAACGGCACCAACGGGGCATACGGCGGGAACTGGATAGGCGACCAGTCCACCACCACATTGGGCAGCGAGTACGGGAACTATGCTCTGCGTCCTATCCGCAATATTGTGATTCATTCCACAGCAGCAGGGTACACTGCGGTGGAACTTTTGGACCTGTTTGCGGGAGCGTCGCCGGCGTGGTATCTGCCGTCAAGTTGGGACGCGTATGTTTCGCCTGCGAACGAGGTGATTGAGTTCCGCATTGCGCGCAGGGATTTGAACATTGAGAACAAGGATTTGATTCGTATCGGGGTGGGTTCGTATCAGAACATTGTGGGTCTGGCGGAGAGTCTGGACACTACCAAATTTGTCGGCGTGACGGATGTGGGCGACACGATGTCCATTGTGCGGGTGTCGAACGGGAGCAACATTTACAATGACTGGGGCAACGGGATGTCGTCGTGGGGTGAGGACAGTTCGGACGCGGACATTGATTTTTGGGCGCAGGTGCCGCTTTCTTCGGGTGTAGTGACGCAGAGTGTGCCGACGGTGCCGGTGCTGCAGAATCCGGGGAACAATGAATTGACCTATGACCAGACGCCGACGCTTTCGTGGTCAACTTCCGCGCCGACGGGGAACGGGAACGAGATTTCTTCTTACTTTGTTGAATTTGATTCGCAGACGAGCGCGGGGCTGAGCGGGAACGAAGTGATGTACCGCATCAATGTGCTGGAGAGTAACTGGAGTGTGGGAAACTCGAGCGAGTTGGTGACGGGCGTGACGTACTACTGGCGTGTGACTGCGCGTGACCGGAACGGCGCGCTGTCTGCGGCGTCATCAGCGTTTGGATTTTATGTGACGACACCGATTGCGGTGCCGGTGTTTTCGCCTTTGATTGACGGAGTTAAAGAAGCAGGGTGGGGACCTTCGCCGTCGGGTACGAGCGGTCAGTCGCAGTCTCCGAGCGGACTTTGCGGAGACGTGTATGTGACAAACGACGCAGCTAATCTCTATATCGGGTGGGAAGCACAAGGCGATCCGTGGCCCAATAATAGCAAGACGGCGATTTACGCATTTGCGTTTGAAACGTCGCAGTCTACAGCTGGTGTTTCGGCGGAACCGGGCAAGGCCACGACGACTCTCGGCTGGACGAATAAGCCGGACTTTTGGGTGAACGGTATTGCGGTGAACTCGGACTTTAACGGGATGACGCTCTATAAATCAACGAACAATGCGTGGGACAGTGGCACGTCGCTGACGAATGGGACGGACTTTTCCGTGGTAATCGGGCAGTGGGGCGAACTGAAGATTCCGCTCAGTACGCTGGGTGTATCGTCTGGCAGCGCGGTGCGTGTGGTACAACTGGCTCATCCGGATGACGACAAGGCGGGTGCGTCGGATTCCACTCCTTATGACAGCGCGGGGACGAATGCGTACGGTGACGCGAACTCAACCATCAATACGGGCATCAATTATACGGTGCGGGCTTCTACTATTGACGCGCGTCATATTCCGGACTCAATCCCGGTGGTGGGTCAGGGCTCGATGAGAAATCCGATCGACCCGAATTCGGGCAGTCTGGTTGATATGAAGATTTCAATCAATCCGCAGGGAATATTTAGCACGGGCGAACTGCGCTACTCGACGGGCGCGGTGTGGGGCGCGACGAACACGGTGAGTTTCGGCGCGGCGTCGTATTCCGGCGGCGTTGAGTACCGCACGGCGCAGATTCCTTCTTTTGCAAAGAATACGGTGGTGCGTTACTATTCACTGATTTCGGCCAACGGGATGAACACTTATATATACGGGCCGGGGGACAGTCAGAGTTTTACCACCACATTTGCCACGGCGGCTCTGGCCAGCGCTTGGTCGTACACGGTGAGAAACGGTTCTCCCACTGCTCCGTCGTCGGTGGCGCTTACGCCGGCTGCGCCAGGCGACAATGACAATCTGTACTGCACGGAGACGGGCGCGAGCGATCCGGACGGGGACGTATTCACCATGATTTTTGAGTGGTTCAAGGACGGGAGTTCGTATGCGACGGAATTTTTGACGACGGTGACTTCGACGCGTGCGGCGGCAAACACCGGGGCGAGTGAGCAGTGGTACTGCACGGTGCGTTCGTCCGACCCGTCGGGACTGGTGAGCGCGGTGTCGACATCGAACGCGGTGGGGATTTTAAATCAGGTGTGGCTGGGCACGGGGACTACGAAGGTGAACGTGTCTACGATTTCCGGAAGCGAGTTCATTGTGACGGACAAAAGCGGCGAGGGCGCGAGCCAGGACGCGGACGTTACGGAATTCCGCGCGAAGTTCGATTCCACTTACGCTTATTTTCTGGTGAAACTGCTGGACATTACGTCGGTGAACAATTCTTATGTGGCGGTCACGATTGATACGGACGCGGTTTCGGGAAGCGGAGGGACGACTGTGGGCGATGATTCTCCGGTGACGCTGGGTGTGGGGTATTCCACGGGTGTGGGTCAGAGCGGGTATGCGCCGAGATGGGAACGTCAGCTGATACTTCATTCAACGGCATCGGCGGCGAGAAGTTTCTGCGCGGAGATTTCGTCTGCGGGGTCGTGGGTGCGCGTGTCGCCGGATGTGTCGCTGGCCGCGGCGTACACGGACGCGAACATGATTGAAGCGCGTGTGCCGAGGATTGACCTGGGGTTGGCGGGGGATGTGACGGCGTATCTGACAGTGACGACTTTCCTTAATACGCTGGGGCCAGCGGTGTCGAGCGACACAACGGCGGGCTCGGCGCTGGACTCCATCGCGGGTCTGAAGATGGCGACGTCCAGTATAGTGGGCGCGTATACGAACGATACCAACAATTCCGCGAGCGCGTCGGTGGAAGATCTTTCGGACAGTGACCAGGACTACTGGTTTGCAATGGCGGTGAACAGTGCGGGCGGGCTGACGGACAGTCCGGCCCCTGCGCCGACGAATCCGATTCCTTTGAGCGGAGGCACGACCAACACGTTCACTCCGGCTTTGCGGTGGTCGCAGAGTATGAGCGGCGCCAATTATGATGTGACGAGTTTCCTGGTTGAAGTAAACAGCTCGGAAAGTTTTGACGGGACGGTACTCTGGCGCGTGAACGTGGCTACGAACAATTTCCAGATACCGAGCAATCTGACCGGCGCGTCGACATATTACTGGCGTGTGTCCGCGCGCAACCGTAAAGGCGTGCTGACGATGTCCACGGGCAGCTGGACATTTTATCTGGAAGCGGAGGAACCGTTTGCGAATGCTCCTCGCGACAAAAATAACTTTGACAATTTTGGACGGCGGGGCGGCGACGAGGATGCGGACGGTAAGGTGAATTTCACCTGGGCGGGCGCCGCGGTTTCATCCTACGCCATTACCAACTACATTATAGATGCGTCGAGTTCAACGAGTTTTGAATTTTATGTGACGTCGGATGTGGGGACGATGCTGTCGTCAACGTTCACGAATCTTTCACGCGGGTCGTACTGGTACGCGCGGGCCAAGGCCAAAAATTCCGCGAATGTGACGGGACCGTATTCCTCGACATCCGACGGGATTTATGTGAACGCGCGCATGGTGGACGCGGACTTGTCGGACTGGGCGGGCGGGACACTTTCAGCGGACACGCTGGTGATATTGTCGAGCGGAGCGAGCAGTTGGCCGGAAATGGTATGGAAGGACGGAACCAGCGACCAGCGTCCGGACGGGCAGAACAGTTCGAATCTGGATCTTTCCACTTTTGCTTTGACTTGTGATGCGAAGAATCTTTACATGTATTTCACTTTTGCTTCCACCACGACGAACACGTTTGACGGGCGTCACTTTATACAGGTGGCGGTGGACAATGACGTAATTTCTCCGCGCAGGGTTTTTCAGGGGCGCAATGTGCAGGCAGAGGATGTGTTCACTGCGGGCGAAATGCTGTGGGACTGGAACATTCAGACGCGGTCCGGAAATGACGAGTGCCGCATCATCGATTTTGACTGGCGGGTAAAGAGTCTGGGAGCGTACAGGGAAAATATTTCGCTCTACCAGTTTGAAACAGCGCTGCCGCTGGCGGATATGGGCGGCGCGCAGAAATTCCTGGGGAAGACGGTTAAATTTACAGTGATTATTTCGTCGCGTCAGACAACAGGTGATGTGAACGGCTGGGCCACTGCCATTTCCACTCCGCACCCTGTGGACGTTATTACGAATCAGTCCAGCACGTGGAACGAGATTCACGACACGGTGATTGATTTCTATCTGCAGGTGGTGTTTGACAACGACGGCAAAGTGATCGGCGTGACTGCAGTGCCCACAGCACATTTTGAGCGTCCGGTGCAGAAGGATGTGAACGACAAAGTGGCGGACAGAGTGCGCGACATGATCATGTACAACATGTTCGTGGACAAATTCTACGACGGTGACACGACAAACAACAATCCGCAGGATTATGTCCCGGCCGGAAGCGTGGGACTGCACGGCAGCGCGAAATCCACAGGCGGCGATTTCCAGGGAGTGATTGACAAGGTACTCACGCTGAATCAGACGGGCATCAACACGCTTTACTTTTCCGCGCTCACTTATTTCGGCGGGTGGGGTATCTGGGGTTACGATGTGAAGGACACGTTCCGCATCGAGGACCGGTTCGGCGGCTATTATGATTTCATGCGCATGGTGAAACATTTGCGCTACCACAACATTGAGGTAACCATGGATCTGGTGCCGGGACAGGCGAGCGGACAGACTGTAGATGACCATCCGAATGCTTATTCATTGACCAAGAAAAATTTCGGGTCCAACGTGGCGTATGTGGGACAGGCGGAACATATCCAGCTTTACGCGGACACTATCCGCTGGTGGATGGGAATCGGGATGGTCGGGTTCCGCTGGGACAACCCGAAATACTGGATTGTGGACGATAACGGGCCCCAGTCGGACCGTCATATTCACCTGCGGTCCATCCGCAACAAGATTGATAAAGACTATCCGCAATGGTACACGTACGGCGAGCTGCCCGGCGGCGGCGACGTCAACTCACAATACACCAATTACGTCAATCGGTTGGGACTCGAACTGCACGCGGGCGAAGATTTCCAGACAACTGCGTACGGCGGGGCAAATATGGCGGGAGCAAGCGGTTGCGACGATCAGTCCGGCACGCTGAAGAACTGGATGAACGGTTCCGCTACCAACGCCAATGTCAGACAGCAGTTAGAAGACGCGGACGGAAACAACGGTCAGTCGCTGCTGAACGCGGCGCGGTTCCTGAACCATGACAACGGCCGGTGGTGGACATCATCCGGTCAGGATGTGGGCAAATATATTTTGGGATACATTTTCCTGATGGGTCAGCATTCGGCGCCGCCGATCATGATGTTCGGCGACGAACTTTGCGGCGTGTGGAACGAGAGTTGTTCAAAGGCCAATGCAGTAGGCGGCGGGAGCAACTGGGGATGGTACGGCGGCGGTACGGATCCATATCCGTGGAATGCGGGCAATTGTACGGCGGGCAGTTGGGGCGCAGGCATGATGGACCGTTTGATTGAAGCGCGGGCCGTGTTTCCTGCATTGCGGCGCAGTCCGTACAGCGGCGGACGCACGCACATTGATGTTGATGCTCAGTGGGCCGGCGATATATACGCTATCAAACGAAGCGCTTCGGAACAGTCCATCGGAGCCAACATCGTCATCGCAGTAAACCGACGGAGCACCGCGGTGGACCCTGTGACCATTCCGGTTGGCGCGGCAAGCACCATGTTTGAAGATTATCTTTCTGACGACAACGCGTACAAAATCTGGTCCGGCGGCGACTCGAATATCAGCGTGAACGGCGGCGGTATCAGCGGAAAGAACGCGAGAATGCTGGTGCAGGGCGGATTCTCGGCCTCGGGAGATGCCGCCGCGCTGCAAGAG
>CAYHWZ010000133.1:0-6478 GCA_964359975.1 uncultured Elusimicrobia bacterium
AGCGCGGGTTTTATCCTCGGGTTCAAGTGTTTCCAGTGTGAAAAAGAGCTGGCATATACGACCAACACCTATATCTGCCCTCACTGTTCAGGCAATTTGGACGTGCAGTACGACTACAAAAAAATGCGCGCCAAACTCAGCCGAAAGAAAGTTTCGGAAAGCAAAGATTTCACACACTGGCGGTACGGTTCCCTGTTCCCGCTGAAATCCGAAACACTCCGCCCAAGTTCCGGCAAAATCCCGAGAGTTTCCATCGGCTGGACCCCTCTCTACCGCGCGCCAAAACTCGAATCGGACTGGAACATTTCCACGCTGTATATTAAAGACGACGGACGCAACCCGTCCGCCTCGTTCAAAGACCGCGCGTCCAGCGTAGTGTTGGCCCGGGGACTTGAAGAAAAAGCCGCACGCATCACCGGCGCATCCACAGGCAATGCCGGTTCGTCCCTCGCGTGCCTGGCCGCCAGCATACAGTTCCCGGTCACCATCTTCGTGCCCAAGGCCGCGCCCAAAGCCAAAATCGCCCAGCTTCTGGTCTTTGGAGCCCAACTCATCGCAGTGGACGGCACCTACGACCAGGCCTTTGACCTCTGCCTGGAAGCTTCGCGCGAGTTCGGCTGGTACAACCGCAACACCGGATACAACCCCTTTACCCGCGAAGGCAAAAAAAGCTGCGCCTATGAAATCGCCGAACAGCTCGGCTGGAAATCGCCCGACTACGTGCTGGTGTCAGTAGGCGACGGCAACATCATTTCCGGCATCTGGAAAGGGTTCAAAGACCTCCACGCGCTCGGCTGGATAACCAAACTGCCCCGCATGATCGGCGTACAGTCCGACCAGAGCAACGCCGTCACCCTGGGCTTCGAATCCGCCCGCAAAAGCCCCAAAAGCCCCATCTCCGTGCCCACAGTGCGCGCCACCACGCTCGCAGACTCCATCTCCGTTGACCTGCCGCGCGACGGCATAGCCGCAGTCCGCTCCGCGCTGGAGTCCGGAGGGGAAATGGTCACAGTGACGGACAGTGAAATCATCCAGTCTCTCGCCATCTTGCCCCGGTCTACCGGCGTCTTTGCCGAGCCGGCAGGAGTCACCCCGGTCGCAGGTTTGAGAAAAGCGCTCAAAAGTGGTATAATTAAGTCTAACGCAACAGCCGTCTGTGTGGTTACGGGCAATGGTTTGAAAGATGTGGATTCCGCCTTGAAATCAGTAGCTGAACCCCTAATCGTTGAACCTTCCATAACCGCCCTTAAAAAGGCGCTGAAAAAGTAAGAAATCGAAGGGGAAAAACCCGTGAAAACCGGCTCTAAAAAGCGAGATTTAGTCTCTATATGCGACTTTAACCTGGACGAGATTGCTGAACTATTCCAGGAAACACAGAAACTGAAGTCCAACCGTTCCAAACCAACGTCAAAACCCCTGGCTGGCAAGACCTTGGCCATGATTTTCCAGAAACCGTCTACGCGCACGACCGTATCCTTTGCCGTGGCCGCGTCCGAGCTGGGCGGATATCCGCTCGTGCTCAACACCCAGGACCTGCAAATGAAACGGGGCGAATCTATCCCGGACACTGCACGCACACTCTCGCTTTATGTGCACGGCATAATGATCCGCGCCAATCGTCATGACGATGTCGCAGAGCTGGCCCGGCACGCCAAAGTGCCTGTCATCAACGGGCTGACGGACAAAGAGCATCCCTGCCAGGCGCTCGGCGACCTGTTCACCATTTTTGAAAAGCGGAATCTGAAGAAGGTGTCGGAACTGAAACAGTTCAAGCTGGTCTATCTCGGCGACGGCAACAACGTGGCACATTCACTCATGCTGCTTGCCGCCACCATCGGCATGGACATGACTGTTTCATCGCCCAAGAATTATGAACCGGAAAAAGAGTTTGTGCAGAAATCAAACGAACTGGCCAAGACTACCGGCGCGAAGATAACGATAGTCAGCGACCCGACCCAAGCCGCATCCGGCGCGGACGTGATTTATACCGACGTGTGGGCTTCGATGGGAAAAGAGGAAGAACGCGAGCACCGCAAACAGATTTTCACGCCTTACCAGGTAAACTCGCCGCTATTGGCCTTTGCAAAGCCGGACGTCCAGCTGATGCACTGCCTGCCCGCGCACCGCGGCGAAGAAATCACGGACGAAGTAATGGACGGCCCGCGCTCAATCGTATTTGAGCAAGCCGAAAACCGCCTCCATATCCAAAAATCAATCCTGCAGTTTTTGATGTAACCCTATTATACATTCCCCCTTGAAAAGGGGGAAAAGAAGGGGGTTGCTGTTTACTGCTGTTGCGCGTAGGTCTCCACGGCCCTTGTCTGCAGATCAATACCGTTGCTGATAGCTGACATCATGGACTTGATATCGGTGGTTCCCTGCAGATTTACGATGCTGATGCTGATAATATCTTTAAACTGACTATATTCGGATATGTTCCACGTGTATGCGTTCAGACTGAAATCGACATACTCTTTTTGCGCATAGTTCACAGCATCGCCGATATCTTTTTTAAAGGCAATATTTTTCGTATCAATACCCTTCTGCTTGGCCTCTTCCTCGGAAAGCCCCGTGACCATGACCACTGTTCTGACGGATTCGCCCACTTTCACTTCGCCAGCTTCAGCTGCAAATCCCCGCAGAATTTCATACTTGTCCTCGGTCCCCGTGTAAGTCTTGAGGTCCAGGGTCAGCACATTTGTTATCGGCAAAGTCTCGCCGAGCGCCGCAGAAACTTCCTTCAAAGTCCGGGCAAAACCGCTCCGCATGGCAGCACCTAAGGGAAGATTTCTCTCCAAAGCAAGGCTCAAAGCAAATATTGCGAACTCCATCGTAGTGTTAAGAGTTGTCAACGGACTCGCGAGCATGGCTTGAAGTCCAGTTATTATGTCCGCATGCACTTTCCCCGTTAACAAATCGGGCAGCTCATTTAAAAATCTGGAGAACGATAACAGCATGATAATTTTTCTCATATCCTGACGCCTGCCCATCGCGCCCAAAACATCGCCGGACAGCGGGTTCAGCGCAATAACTTCTGTTTCACTGAGCACCACATATCGCCGGTTCTGCGAATCGTACCCTAACCTGTTGAAAATTCCAAGACCGGGCAGAGTGATGCCCATGGGCAGTTTCCACTCCTTTTCCACATGGACTTCGCTGCCTGTGATTTTTTCCGCGTTGCGGAGCATTGCATTAATAACGGACTGGTTGAAACTGTTGAGATCTCCTCTTTGAATCCCTGCAAACCCGCCGAAATCGCCCGGCACAATCAGCTCGAAAACGTATGACAGTCGTGAAGAAATGGGACCGGACAGTTGCGGCTCGGAACTTTTTGTTTCCATTGGCATCAGTTCAATATCGGATTTGACCTCTTTGATATCGGAAATCTCCGGCGAGTCGCTTTTCTCCTCATACTTTTGATCCATCTCCTGCTTCAGTTCCGTATTGCGCGAGGCCCCCTGCAACAGCGCGAGTTGCTGCGCGTTCAGTCTGTCTATCAGCCCTTTGCCCTTGCCTATCTTATTATTGATTTCCGTCTGATTGCGGCCTTTGACAGGCAGTTCGAGCATGGCTGCGATGACAACTATTGTTTGCAACACTTCAATTATCTCATCCCTCACTGTGCCGGAATCGCGATTTTTGTTAAGAAACTCGGTGATTCCCTTCTTAATCCTGCTCAAATCCATTTCCTCATTTGCATTTTGTTTGTTCATACGGCTCAGATCCTTCAGTGTTTTAATGCTCCGGGTAACCGCCACTTTCTCCTCTTCCGAGAAAAGTTCGTTTGATGCGCCCAGTTTGAAGTTCTTCACGTATTCCAGTTCTCTTTGCATATATTCGAGGGGCGTGCTTTTCAAATCAATTTCCCATACATCGGCCCATGATTTGTTGTGGATGATATTATTGTCCCAGGGATTACCTATGTGTTGTTCCAGCGTAATCTGTGTCTGCGCCCGGCTTTCCTTCATCATAGTGAATAGATTCTTACTTCCGTAACCAGCTTTCAGGTTTACATAAAAGTTTTCGTCGTCCAGGAAACCGAACACGGCGTTGAGATACTCCTGTTTAAGATTGGCCGTTGTTTTGAGTTCATGATAGCTCTCTCTCAGAGACAATATCGCCTCGTCGAGCTTAACCTCGACCTTCCGATCGTCTATACTCTTAAGCACGTCATATATTTTTCTCTTCGCGGCAAATTCGGCTTTCTGCCATTTCATTGCGTCATGCGTATGTTCCAATACAGTGCCGCTTTTGATTTCGACTGTGCGCTTGTACATGTACAAGGGCGTGCTCTGCCCTGTAAAATAGAATGCCAACGGCACAAACGCATCACTCTTGCGCTCCTCGAGAGATTTCATCATGCTCATCAACGTTATGTCCAGTTGGTGCAGCGACCTTTCGCCCCGGGATTGAGACTGCTCTGCGCCCTGGCGGGCATAGACATAGGCGATCAAAACCGCGTGTGTCCAGTACCGTGAATCAACTTCAGTGAATCGACTGCCGCGATATCCACTTATGTTGGAGTAAAAAGTTGGGATAATGATCAGGTTTCCGTATGCCTCATAGCCCACATTCCGCTTATCAATAGACTTCAGACGCACCATCTCGTTATCGGTCAGTATGCCATATCCCTCTTCCATCAAAACATTCCACGAAACGAATTCCACAAGTTTATTCAACTCCGCTTCGTCCTGCTGCTCTATATCCCCGGCGGACCTCAATGTATCCTTCACATCGATGACCAGACCCTGGGAAGAATACATACGTTGAGGCGAACCCCGATGCGTGGCCAGCATCAGCGGCTTGATGTCGCTTTTAATTAGTTTCTCGTCGGGTCCTCCATTCCGCAAAAGCGCCGATGCGTGTGAAGTCTGTGAAGTGATTACCATATACTCATTCATAAGAGCGGCCTTTGCGACTATCCCTGCTCTATATTTTAAGTCATTGCCTGCCGAAAGTCTGTCCAGATATTTCTTAGTCATTTCTTCTGCGTTCGGCAATTTCAGTCCCAGTTTTTTAAAAACCATGTACCCTCTCAAGAGACTGAAATCCGGATCCTTTCCGTATCTCTTGACCACTTCGCCGAAATCTACGCCGGAATGCTGGAAAAGCCTGTCGTAGTCTTCCGTAAATTGATCGTCATAAAGGACAAGAAGGCAAAGCGCAGCAAAATCATCAGCTGTATGCAAGAAGTTCAGTTGTCCAGATTTCTTTGCTTTCAACACCGAATCCATCAAGGTATACTCTAAACCCTTAAGATCCTCATGACTTTCACGATGCGATATCTGATTCTGCACGTAAGCAATGACTTTCTTGATAGCATTCAAATCCTGGTTTGGGAACTGTTCACTGAGTTTTTTGAGAGCGCTATTGAGTTCATCGAGTCTGTCGAGTTCACGGCGTCTGTCGCTGATATTTGAGCGTTGGCCGTCGGGAATCATAATGTAATTGTTGAAAAACCAATGCACACCGACCGGCACCCAGAAATGCCATTTTCCTGCAAATGTTTGGGAGAGAGGGACATTATGAACTACCTGCTCTTCAAAAACAGATTCAGGTACAAAGTGTGTCGTATAGATATGTGTTTTACCGTTATATTCAAGTATCTCGGTGTATCCTATAGAATAGTCCCCGGATCGAACATGACGAACAAAAAGAGTGTCGGAACCCTTATCATAAGTAGAGGATTCTACATACATAGTTTTGCCGGTCACAGGATCTGTAAAATTATATATGTACCGATCTCCAGGTTTATAGCCGTCTCTCAGCAATTCATCAACTTGCTGCAGTGTCATATCGCCTTGTAGTATATCGCTTGGATCCAATCTTCTTAAGTACAACTGGCGATTCTCATCTACATTCGTAGGATGAATCTCCGTGGATGTGGAATATTCCTGTATACCCGGAGCAAACATCAGACCGACTGTAAGACCAAGCAGTGCGGCCGCGCCTGCATACCGGGTTATGAGTTTATATTTGGGCGTCTTGTAAATGTAATCCGTTGTGATGTGAAGCGCGAGGAAAATGCCTGCCCCAATACCGAACCCGGCAAACATATTAAGACCGGGAATGAATGTAAAAACCCACAGGAGCAGTCCCTCTGCCACAGGCATAATGTTGTCCATGGCTATCCGCACCCTGTACCATTTCCACGCGCTGTCCGTGTCGTTTGCAGACAGCGCCTCCTCCACTTTGCTGTAAAATATCGAATCTGTAAAGTTCAGCGGAGCGGCCGAATCTTTTTTTTCGGCCGCAGCAACAATCTCAATCGTTACAAAATCTTTGCCGTCCTTTTGACTTTTGTTCGTCTGAACCGCATTGTAATTTGAGCCCTTGAGAATCTGCTGAAGTTTTTTGATTATCTGTCCCGCACCATCCGCAGGCACGTCGAAAGTCCCCATCTCAATGACACTTTTTGGATCCACCGAGTCGAAACTGTCCAGCGTCAGAGCAGTATGCTCGGACGCCCTCTGGATCG
>CAYHWZ010000134.1:0-6423 GCA_964359975.1 uncultured Elusimicrobia bacterium
TCTTTGCGCCCCGTTTCTTTTTCTTGGACAAGCAAGAAAAAGAAATGGGGCACCCGACGGCAACCCATCCAAAAAACATAATTGCCCATACAGAAAAATACAGAAAAAATCCCCCATACCCAACTCCCCTCCACATTTGGTAAAATACCCCCATACCCATGCCCCACATATTTAGCCGCAAAACTTTGCTGTGCCTCACAGCGTGGACATTCCTCGTCCCCGCCTACCTGTGCGCGCAGCCCGTTGCTTTATCCTCCCCCACAGTCACCCTCGACGACACCCCCCCCGGCCAACTTAAAGTCACATTCACTTTCAAGAGCAGCGCCGCGCGCGTCTATCTCGCCGGTTCATTCAACAACTGGGCCGAAAACCAGTCCGGCAAAATATTGAACCCGGATTTTCTCATGGAAAAAGACCCCTCATCCGATATCTGGCGCCGCACTCTGACATTGGAACCCAAACGATACACCTACAAATTCGTCGAAGAAACCCAACCCGGCGAATTCAATTGGTCCGCCGACCCCTTTGTGCCTGAACGCGACAACGACAGCAACAGCATCATAGATTTCCGCACCATCTTGCGCCGGCTCCCGCCCCCGTTTACCGGCGGCACTTTCCCGTCAGTAGCCCCGCAATTGTGCCCCGCCCCGTCACAACCCGGCGCGCTCCGCATTTCCAGAGCATTTTTTCTAAAAAATGAACCCGTCTGTTTCGACGTCCCCCGCGCCATGGTCGGCACCGACGTTTCACTGAAAGTCACCGACCCGTTCGGCGCCATCAAATATTCCGCGGACATCAAACTCCAGGGCGAATATTGCCTCCCGCAAATTCTCCCCATCGGCGCCTACGTCATCCAACTGTGGAAAGGCGCCCAACTCCTCACCGAAGAATGCGCCCCCGTCATCAACCACCCGTCGGAAGACGTCCGCTACGGATTCTACGCGTCCTGGGACCCCGCCGCATCCACATCCAACTACGAACAGCGCGCGCGCCAGTTTTTGGCCAACCACATCAACGCCGTGCAGTTCTACGACTGGTTCCCGGCACACGGAGACTACACACCCGATTCTGATTTGTACGAATTCGACCCCTTCTTCGGCAAAAAAATTTCCGGACGCGACGTCAAAGGCAAAATCGCCGGACTCAAACGTTTCGGCATCATCCCCATGGCCTACGTTGCACCCTACGCAGCGTCAAAAAGCGTTTACAAACACCTCCCCTACCCGATGAAATATGAAGACAAAACCGTCCGCGTATTTTCCGACGGCGGACGCCAGGAATCCGAAGACTCCGCCAAAACCGCCGGACGCGCAGTCTGGTTCTACCTCATGTCCATCCACCCCGGTTCACCCTGGCGCGAACACATACTAAAGGAACTCAAAGGCGCAGTGGCATACGGATTCGACGGATTCCACGTAGACTCCTACGGACACGGCACAGACGAGAAATATTTCGGTTACAAGAAAAACCGCTCCGACGGTAACCGCATGGCAGACGTGCTCTCAGGATTAGTGGACGATATCCGCACCGCAACCCAAAAAATCCAGCCCAACAGCATGACCATCTTCAATTCCGTCAGCGGATTCGCAATAAAAGAAATGTGCGGCGCGGAAGATTTCGGATTTATAGAAAACTGGGCCGGACACTCCTCGGATTTGGAAGAACTCTGCGACATGTCCGCCCGCGATTGCGGCCAAGGCAGCCGCATGGTCATCGCCCTCTACCCCAAAGATTCCGTCGAAAAACCCGACATCTGGACCGACGAAACTCTCCGCCTCATACTCGGCGCCACCCAGACCGGAGGCGGCAGTCTCATCACCCTCGGCGAACCCAACCTCTTTGGCGAATCCATGAACGCGCTCAGCGATTTATATTACCCCAACCACAAACTCATGCCCGCAGACCGGGTGAAACTGACTCACGATTTCTACCATTTCGACCTCTCGCTCTACGGACTCACCCACGGCAAAGACATTTCCCGCCGGAAACCCGATTTCCAGCCGCACGAAGACGTCCTCTCCTACGAATTTGAAAACACACACAAAATGCGCACCTTCACACTTTACCGCCCGGGCACAAACAAAAAATGGACCGAAAAAAATGCGGACGTGCCCGAAACCCAGAACATCGTCCTCACATTTCCCGGCAAAGCATCCCGCGCCTGGTACTGCACCCCGGAAAATGAAGCGTACCGCTACCCCGTCCCAATCCCGTTCATACAAGAGGAAAATGTAGTCCGCGTGCAAGTCCCGTCATTAAAAGTTTTCGGCGCAGTCATTTTAGCTCCATGAATTTAGCCACCCTATTCCCCCTCTCCACTTGAGGGAGAGGGTCGGGGTGAGGGGTCCATGTGAAACAATTCTTTTACAGGTCTAAATAACAGAGTGCTGAAAAAAATCTCAAGATCTAACCTGACCGCAATCGCCGCCATAGCCGCTGCCTCAGTCCTGGTTTACCTGCCGTCGCGCCGCGCACCCTTTTTCTTCGACGACATAGCCCATATCGTCCACAACACCGACATCCGCGACATCAAAAATATCTCAGACAAATTATGGCGCGCCGAAACTTACCAATCGCGCATTTACCCCTACCGTCCCCTGGTATACATCAGCTTTGCCGCAAACTACAAATTGAGCGGACTGAACCCCGCCGCATACCGCGCAGTCAACATCGCCATCCACACACTCGTCTGCATTCTGATTTTTATTTTGACACGGAAAATATGGATTTGCGCGTTCGGGAATAGTTCCACATTATATCCCCTGCTCACAGCCCTTATCTATTGCCTGCACCCGTTACAGACCGAAGCCGTCACCTACATCGTACACCGCGAAGACAGCATGTGCATGCTTTTTTATCTTCTCAGCGTTCTGACATTTATTTGGGGCGCGGAAAAACACGCGTTTTTTTACGTCATTAGTCTGCTGAGTTTCACCCTTGCCGCACTGTGCAAAGAAATGGCCGTAATGCTCCCGTTCACACTCCTCCTGTTCGACTACATTTTTATGTGCAGCCGCGACCTGCAAAAAATGCGCGCACGCGCCAAAATTCACGCCATCTATTTCTGCGCCATGACCCTATATATACTTTTCCGCTGGACACAACTGCGCGGATTGGGCCGCGAAGATTTTCTCAGCGCCACATGGACCCCGCTCAGCTACCTCTCAGTCCAGCCGTGGGTGATACTGAACTATATCCGGTTACTCATTGCCCCCTTTGGCCAAAGCATAGACCATTTCATACTTCCGCCCGCAAACAATGCAGACCTGCTGAAAACTTTTGCCGGATGGCTCGGAATCTCCGCAATCCTCTTTACCGTCTGGAAACATACCCGTAAAAACACCGCAGTCTCATCCATCATATTGTTCACCGCCGGCTGGTTTTTTCTGAACCTGGTCCCCACATCCTCCATACTCCCCATCAACGACGCCATGGCAGAGCGACGCCTGTACGTCCCCGGATGGTCCTACGCGCTCGCTGTCACCGCGCTCCTGTATTTCTGGACCGACGGACACAGCCAACGTTTCCGCGTTTTGACCTTCACACTCGTCACACTGTACTTGTCACTCATCACCGCCTTCACCATCCGCCGCAACTACATTTACACCACCCCCATCCGGCTCTGGCAGGAAACGATTGCCCTTTACCCTACGAACTTCCGCGCGCACAACAATCTCGCCAACCTCTACGCCGACCGCAAAGAATTCGCACCTGCCATAGACGAATACCTGGCCGCCATAAAAATTCACCCCCGCTACGCCAGCGCGCATTCGAACCTCGCACTCGTACTCTGCGAGACAAAAGATTACCCCCGCGCCCTTGAATATTCGATGAAAGCCGCCGCACTAAACCCGCGCCGCGCCGACCCCTGCAACGTCATGGGCCGCGTTTACGCCGAGCAAGCCCGTTACAAAGAATCCGAACTCGCGTATCTGAAAGGAATCGAACTCGACCCGCAAAACATCTCTGCCAACGCTGGTCTCGGACTGCTCTACTACCAGACAAAAAAACTCCCGCAAGCCGCCCAAATCTACGAGCGCCTTCTGTCCGTCGAGCCCCTGCATCTGGAAGCCGTCAACAACCTCGGCCTCACCTATTATGAACTGAAAAATTACCCCAAATCGTTGGAATACTTCGAACGCGCCGTAGAGCTCGCCCCTCACATGCCCGCCGCATATATCAACATCGGAAACATTTACTTAGACATGAAAAAATATGACCTTGCCCTGACCAACTACACACGCGCCGCCGAACTGTCCCCGTCCAACGCCATGATTCAATTCAACCAGGGACTGGTCTATCTTGCCGAAAAAAAACCCGACGAAGCGTTGACCCGCTTTCAAAAAGCAGCCGCGCTCAATCCAGGATATGTGGAAGCATACTTCCAGATGGGAGAAATTTTCCTCGTACGAAAAGACTACACCCAGTCCCTGCAGAATTTCGAAAAAGTGTTAAAAGCGGATCCGTCAGACCCCTACGTCAAAAGAAAAGTAGAATATTTGAAGGAGTTGGCCCTCAGACATTAAAAACAATACGTCAGTCCGAACGCAGTAGATAAATATATTCCTCCCCCTTGCCTGTCCGCCGAAGAGGCGGGAGGGGGGATCCGCCACAGGCGGACAAGGGTCAGGTGGGGGTGAATACAGTCACTCTGACGATTATTTTCACCCTGCCTGCCATTCCGGCACACACCGGAATCCAGCAGGTTCCCGTCACTTCCACCTATTATGAATCCACAGCCAAGCTTCCGGCCGTTTGCGCACCCAGTTCTCGACCACCTCGTTCATTCGCAGAGTAGCCGCCGCAATATCACGTTCATTCGCTTCCAACCCGTCAAAATCCATTTTCTGCGCTACATGCACCTTCACCTTCCCGTTTTCCCTCCAGCAATGCGCCGGATGAACCGGCACCTTATACCGCAAAGCCAAAAGCGCCGGCAACCCTGTAGTAAGCGCCGGCCTGCCGAAAAACGGCACCGACAACCCGCCCTCAGCCACACGGTGGTCCACCAAAACAGCCAGCGCCCCGCCCTGTTTCAGCCAGCGCACACTTTCCCGCACCGCATCGCGCGACAACAGCACTTTCACCCCTCCGCACTCGCGGATCCCCGTCACAAAATCGTTCACCCACGGATTCTTCACCCGTCTTGCCACCACCGCAGTCTTAAACCCGCACATCGGCCACACCTTGGCGCCCAGTTCCCACACACCATAATGCGCCGTCACAATCAGCGCCCCCTTGCCTTCCCCATACGATTTCTGAAGATATTCCAGCCCTTCAATCTGCGTGAATGAAAACAGTTCCTCCCTCGACAACTGCGGCAGTTTAATGAATTCTGCCGCGCCTTCCCCCAGATTTTCCCAGCACTTTTGAATCAGACCATCCGCTTCATTTACCGTCACGCCCGGCAGACTCGCCAGAATATTGTTCCGCGCAATCACCCTGCGCGACGGCATCAGAATATTCATGATGCGCCCGATAAACCGCCCAAACCCGAGCGCCTGCCTGCGCGGCATCAGCAATATCAAAGCCGCAGCAGCACGCAGCCCCGCGTATTCAAGAATATGTTTTATTTTTTTGCTGAACTTTACAGGTTGAGGAGTGGGAATTTGTGCGGTTTCAGATTTCCCGGTCATGAATCCAGCTGAACTTCACCTTATTCTTCGACGGAGATTGCCGTTCCGCAATCCGCGTGTACCGTTCCGGCAGAGAGCAGAGATAATCCTGCGCGCGCGCAGATTCCTCGGACAACCCTTTCATTTGCGGCACAGACCATATCTGCAGCAGATGTTTCAGAATAGCAATATAATCTTTGGAAGTGTACACCCCGATCCTCTGCGCCACCACGGAAAAATCATCGAACAAGTCCGGGTTCCGCCCGTCGTCCATCAAACTCGCCGGCATGATGATCCGTTTTTTCATCATATTATAAAAAGCGTTCACAGCCCCGTCCGGGTCCAGCTCAAATATTTTTTTCATAAAAGACTGGTATGCCTTTTCATGACGCGCTTCATCGCCCGCAATCGTGCCGCAAATATCCGTCAGCCGTTTGTCCCCTGCGCGCGAAGCAAGAATCCCTGCATTGCGATGCGAAATATTCGTTGCGCGTTCCTGAAAAGAAGTGTACACAAACCCTTCATAAGGATCATTCGCAGTCTGCGGATTGAACCCGTTCCGTATCAAATGCTGGATAGTGATTTCCACCGCGCGCATATCAACTCTGCCCGTGAGATAAAGGTACCGGTTCAGCAAATCCCCGTGCCGGTTTTCCTCCGCAGTCCACCCGCGCGACCAGCTCGGCCACGCTCCATCCCCGTCTCCGGAAGAATCTTCCAAACCCGCCAGATTATTCAGCCAAGTCTGGTAACTCGGCAGCGCCTCTTCAGTCACCATGTCCCCGACCAGCACCACCAGCAGTTCATC
>CAYHWZ010000135.1:0-6410 GCA_964359975.1 uncultured Elusimicrobia bacterium
CAGCGGACAATCCCGTGCTGTCCACCCGCATCAAAACTGTAATGCTCGACATCACCGCGCTGGAGAAATCGCTCACGCTGGAAATCTGCACATTGTATGAAGTCAGCGGCGTAAGCGGGTTCCCGTTCGGTATCCATTGCACCGTGATGGACGACACTCCGATGTTGGAGGAAACAATGGTTGAGAACGCACCCGGCTCAACCGGCGAGGTCCATGTGCTCAGCGTTACTGCTGTGTTGGTAGAAATCACATTCCCTACACCGACCACGTTCGCTCTTATCTGATAGGACGTGTTCGCACGGAGCGTAGAAAGTGTCAGAGTTGCCGTAGGACCGCTGCTCAGAACCGCGGAGAAATCAGCGCCTGCGGAGAAATCATTGGACGACGCCTGCACTTGGAATGTACTCGGTACAGGATTCCCGTTCCCGCTCAAACTCACGGTCAACGACGTGCTGAATATCTGGAAACTGTTTACGCCCGGCGCTGCAGGACGCGTATACGTGGACATCACCGCATTGAACTGACTGGCATTCCCCGCAACTCCGAAAGACCTCACTTTGAAATAGTACAAGATGTTAGGATTCAATGTCGTCGTGTCAAGCGAAGTAGCGAATGTCTCGCTTGTGCTGTACACTCCAAAATTGCTGTCCGTAGAAACCAATATCTGGTAACTTGTCGGCGGATTGAGCGAGTTGCCGTTGTTCTGCCATTGCACCGTTATGGACGACACTCCGATGTTCGATGACACTGCCAACACAAAATCTCCCGGCACTGCAGACAGGGTATACGTTGACGTAACCACAACTGCCGACTGCGTTGCTGCTGATACTGTAGGATCTACTGCCCCGGCCTGGAACGAGTAGGCCGCGTTGGTAGAAAGTCCAATGATTGTCAATGTTGTAGCCGCGCCAGCCACTATACCGTGCGAAGAATTCGCCACACTGAAGAAGAAGCCAGTACCCGTGGATACCATCAGCCGCGTTCCCACCGGATTATTTCCCGAACCCAGCGTAATGCTTACGGAAGATGTGTACACTTGGAAACTATTCAGCGTCGGCACTGCGGCCAATGTATATGTGGACGCGGTAACGGAGGTTGGACTGCTCGGCGTAAGCCCGAATGCTCTTGCCTGCACAAGATAATTGCTCGCCGGTGTCAGCCCTGAAATTGTGAGAGTGGTCAGCCCCACCACAGACAATGCGCTGGATGAATTGAGAGTTTCAAAACTGCCCGTAGATATGGTGAACACGGTCCCAGCACCGTTCCCATTCGCCGTCAGATAAACTGTTATCGAAGTGGAAGAAACTTGTATAGACTGCGCACCGGGAGCTGAAGGACCTGTCACTGTGGAGAAGGTCACTCCAGACACCGTCAAACTGCTGAACTCCGTGTTCGTACCGCCAACACCCATGGCCCTCACCCAGAAATAGTAAGTCGAACTCGCGCTCAATCCAGTTGTGCTCATCTGCGTCACAAACGTCTCGCTGGTGGTAAAAATGGAGAATCCAAAATCCGTGGATGTCCTGACCTGGTAACTCGTAGGCGTTATGAGTGAATTCCCGTTAGTCTGCCATGTAACTGTGATAGATGTCCCGCTCACTCCCACAAATGAGAGCGGCCCCGGCGTCACCGGTAAGGTCGCAGTACTAGTCACCACTGCCGTAACAGTGGACGGGTGACCTGCAAAGTTAACTGCAGATGTCCGGAAGCTGTAGGTCGTGTTCGGCACCAAACTCATCACTGTCAGCGTCGGAGCAACTCCGTTCGATCCGCTGATTCCGGCACTCGAGAAGTCCACGCTCGCCGCTGAAAAATCATTAGATGAGGCATACGCACGGAATGTGGTTCCCGCAGCGTTTCCATTTGCAGATATATACGCAGTCGCCGAGGTGCTGTAAATCTGATACCCGCCGGTAACCGTAGGAGATGCCGCATTGGTCACCGTGGTCCCCACAGTATTAAACGCCGAGTTGTTCCCCCACTGTCCGTACGCTCTCACGCGGAAATAGTACGACGTATTCGCATTCAGCGTTGTTGTGGAATAACTCGTGCCGGACACATCACTCGAATTGACCAGACTGAAATTCACATCAGTGGAAACCTGCAGCTGATAGGATGTGGGCAAAGTCAGCGGATTTCCGCTCGGTCCCCATTGAATCGTTATAGACGATACACTTACATTGCTCGACACCAGCGCGGAGAACGCCGTCGGCACTGCAGGCAATGTCACAGTCGCACCCGTCACCGTTGTGTTGCTCGACAACAAATTATTAAAGCTAAGCACATTCACGCGGACCTGATAACTCGTGTTCGGCAGCAAGTTAGAAACTGACACCGTCGGCGCCACACCGTTCGAACCGCTCACAACCGCGCTGGAGAAATACGCTGTCCCTGCAAAATCTGTGGACGTCACCTGCACTTGGAACGTGCTCCCGGCAGCATTGTTGTTCGCCTGCAGATACACCGTTGCCGATGTCGTGAACACTCCGAATCCGGCAAATCCAGGCGATGCGGCCTTCGTGAACGTCGCTACCACCGTATTGAACGGTGTCACCGCGCCTGGCGCAACCCCGTATGCTCTCACCTTGAAATAGTACGAAGTGTTCGCTGTCAGCGCTCCCGTATCAAACGATGTCAGGAACGTTTCGCTCGCAAACGATACTCCAAAATTGATGTCCGTTGATATCAGCAACTGATAACTCGTCGGCGGATTCAGTGAGTTCCCGTTTGGCCCCCACTGAATCGTCATCGTGGACACCGCTATGTTCGTTGCCAACAATACTGAAAAATCGCTGGGGGTCGCCGGCAATGTATAGGTTGAAGCTGTCACTACCGTGGTCTTGGTAGCTCCTGAAACCGTTGAATCCACAGCTCCGGCCTGCAGGACATAGAAACTGTTTGTGGACAATCCTACAATACTCAGCGTTGTACTGTTGCCCATCACCACACTTACCGACGAATTCACAAATCCGAATAACCCGTCCGTACCTGTGGAAATCATGATCCGCGTGCCTACAGGATTGTTCGACCCGAAAATCACATTCACCGATGAAGTGAATATCTGGAACCCGTTAATAGTTGGAATTGTCGCTAATGTGGACGTGGATGCAGTCACGGTTGTGTTCGTGCTCACCGCACTCCCAAGCCCGGTAGCATTGGTCCGAATCTGATAAGTCGTGGCCGGTTGCAATCCGGAAACAGTCAGAGTCGACACTGTCCCAACTGAACCGAAAGCCCCTGAACTCGCCAAATAAACACCGGAGAAATCATTCCCGGATGATGCCTGCACGTTAAATGCTGTTCCTGCGGCATTACCATTCGCCTTCAAGTAAACAGTCACTGTATTGGACGATATACTGAACCCGTCAAATCCGGGCGCCGCAGGCAGTGTCTGCGTAGCCAGCACAGTATTAAACGCCGAGTTGTTCCCCCACTGTCCGTACGCTCTCACGCGGAAATAGTACGACGTATTCGCATTCAGCGTTGTTGTGGAATAACTCGTGCCGGACACATCACTCGAATTGACCAGACTGAAATTCACATCAGTGGAAACCTGCAGCTGATAGGATGTGGGCAAAGTCAGCGGATTTCCGCTCGGTCCCCATTGAATCGTTATAGACGATACACTTACATTGCTCGACACCAGCGCGGAGAACGCCGTCGGCACTGCAGGCAATGTCACAGTCGCACCTGTTACGGTCGTGTTGCTTGATGTCAAATTATTGAAACTCAGCACATTCACACGGACCTGATAACTCGTGTTCGGCAGCAGATTCGCTACTGTCAACGCCGGCGCCGCACCGTTCGAGCCGCTCACGCCTGCACTCGATAAATACGCTGTCCCGGCAAAATCTGTGGACGTCACCTGCACCTGGAACGTAGACCCAGCCGGATTGTTGTTCGCCTGCAGATACACCGTTGCCGATGTCGTGAACACTCCAAATCCCGCAAAACCAGGCGACACGGCTTTTGTAAATGTCGCCACCACTGTGCTGAACGGCGACACAGCACCAGTCGCCGCGCCATACGCCCTAACCTTGAAATAGTACGAAGTGTTCGATGTCAGAGACCCTGTATCAAACGATGTCAGGAACGTCTCGCTCGCAAACGACACTCCAAAATTAATGTCCGTTGAATACAGTATCTGATAACTCGTAGGCGGATTCAGCGAATTCCCGTTCGGTCCCCACTGGATTGTGATGCTCGACACCGAGATATTCGATGACAACAGCACCGAGAAATCGCTCGGAGTAACAGGCAATGTATAAGTCGAAGCCGTGACCAGAGACATCACAGTCGAGCCGAACACAATATTATTGGACGCACCGGCCTGGAACTGATAGAAAGTGTTGGTGGACAGCCCCTGGATATACAGAGTTGTCGTGCTCCCGCCCACGATTCCAATGGATGAATTCGCCACGCCAAAGTTCCCGCCTGTGCCGGTGGCAATCATAATCCGCGTACCCACAGGATTGGAATTCGAGCCCAGCGAGATCTGCACCGATGATGTGTAAACCTGGAAACCCACCACGCTGGGCGGTACTGCAAGAGTGGAAGTGGAAGCAGTTATATTCGTAGCGCTGCTCACCACATTCTGATAGTTCAGCGAATAAACATTGATAGAATAGGTCGTGGCCGGACTCAGACCGTTCACAAACACATCCGTAGTAGTCAATGCGGCGAAATTACCGCCGGTAGTTCCGGCCGTCATCCCACCGTTCGATAGTGACGATACCAAAACAATAAAACTGGTGAACGCAGGGTTTGAACCGCGCGACATTGTCACAGTGAGCGAGGTGGTCATCATATTGAAGCTGATCAACCCCGGCGACTGCGTCTTGGTCGTTGTGCCCGTTACAGTATTATATGTCGAAGAACTCCCGGTAGCGCCTATGACAGCCACGCGGAAATAATAAGATGTATTCAGCGTCAACGTAGTAGTGGTGTAGCTCGTGGTAAACACATTACTCGTAGCTGAAACAGCAAAATCAGCATAAGTGGACACATGGATTTGATATGTGGTGAACGGTGCCAACTGGTTCCCGTTCGCACCCCAGTTCAACGTTATGGACGATACACCGATATCTGATGACACAGTCACTGCAAAATTACCCGGCGCATTAGGCAGCGTCACAGTGCTCGCCGCAACAATCGTGCTGGTGCTGTTCACATTCAGCCCGTTAGTCGCGCGCAAAATCACCTGATAAGTCGTATTGGACGCCAAATTCGTCACTGACAGAGAAGGAAGCACACCGCCCGTGTTGCCTGTCCCGCTGGAGAAATCAACCCCGCTTGCAAACCCGCTCGACGACACTGCCAATGCCAGCACCGTACCCAATGGGTTGCCGTTGGCTCCTACCTGCACTGATATGGATGTATTGAACACCTGGAAACTTGTCAAAGTCGGCGCAGCCGCAAACGTGTATGTTGCCGACACGGCATTGAACGCCGAGCTGCTGCCTGTCACTCCAATCGCCATTACCCTGAAGTAATAAGATGTATTGGGAGTAACACTGGTTGTTGCCGCGCTCAGCAGATAAGTAACACTGGTGGTGTATGTAACAAAATTAATATCCGTTGAAACATGCACATGATATGTAGTCGATTGAGGAAGCGGATTACCGTTCGGTCCCCACTGTATCGTAATGGAGGACACATCCACATTACTTGTAACAAAAACAGAGAACGCACTGGGCGTTGCAGGCAGCGTTGCCGTGGATGCGGTGACCGTTGTGTGACTCGACAATATATTATTTAACCCAGTCACATTCACGCGCATCTGATAAGTGGTGTTAGGGGCTAATCCGACCACAGCCAGCACAGGCGCTGAACCATCTGTCCCGCTGATACCGGAACTTGAGAAATCAACCCCGGTTGAATAATCGTTGGATGAAACCTGTACATTGAAGGTGGACCCGGCTGAATTCGTGTTCTGTTTCAAATACACCGACATGGAACTGGCGAACACTCCGAACCCTTCAAATCCGGGAGAAGCGGCCCTGGTATAGGTCGTAATATAATTGTTGAACGCAGTCTGTCCGCCACCGGTACCATATGTCCTTACCTTGAAATAGTAGGAAGTGTTGGCCCTTAGCGTCTCGGTGGCTGCCCAGGTGGTCAGGAAAGTGTCACTGGCTGTGCTCACGCTGAAATTAACATCTGTCGAGAGCAAAACCTGGTAACTTGTCGGCGGGTTCAGCGAATTCCCGTTCGGATCCCAACTCACTGTTATTGACGATATGCCGATATGCGAAGACAAAATCACAAAGAATGCGCCCGGCGCCACAGGCAATGTATAAGTGGAGGCGCTCACCGTAATACTCTTTGTTGAAGACGCGACGCCGTTTTCCCTTGCCCCGGCCTGCAATTGATAGAAACTGTTCGTGGACAATCCTACCAGACTCAGAGAT
>CAYHWZ010000136.1:0-6366 GCA_964359975.1 uncultured Elusimicrobia bacterium
GTACAGGGATGGTCGGTCAAAATAATGTTCGTTGCCGATGAGATAACATTCCGCGCCTTTGCCCGTCGGATTCGTATGCGCCTGCCAGACCGTTGCCTCATGAATAACGTCACCGACAGGAATGTTCATCACGCCGGGGAGACGCTCCATGCGGTGTTCGCTTTCGTCAATGACGGAATATTTGGGCAGTACTGTCAGCACGCGCGAGGAGCGTCCGTGCTTTTTTTTGAGCAGGGGCAGTATTTTCCGGGGCAGAGACCCGGCTACATCCGCGAGACCGCCGGTCTTGGCCAGCGGCACACATTCGGATGCGGCAAAAAGTACGTTCACTCCGCCTCTTTCAGGAACTGGGCCGCCTCTTCCGGTGGTGTGGGGTTGATATAGAATCCTGTCCCCACCTCAAACCCTGCCACTTTGGACAGTTTCGGCATGATTTCAATATGCCAGTGATAGTACGGCAGAGGCGAATCTTTCAGCGGAGAGTTGTGGATGATGTAGTTGTAGGGCGGATCTTCCAGCACCACTTTGATCTTGTGCAGGACTTTTTTCATGATTTTCGCCAGACTGGAATTCTCGGCCTTCTGAATGTCCTCGAAATGCGAATCGTGCACTTTGGGCAGGACCCAGGTTTCGAACGGAAAACGCGGAGCGTACGGTTCAATGGCGATGAAGTGGTCATTTTCCGCCACGACACGGATATTCTCCTGCATTTCCTGCGCTATCATGTCGCAGAACACGCACCGCTCTTTATAGTCGTAGAACAGTTTGCTGCCGGCCACTTCCTGACGCACGCGGACCGGCACCATGGGCGTGGCAATCAACTGCGAGTGGGGATGACTCAAACTCGCGCCCGCGGCCGAACCTCTGTTCTTGAACACGAGGATATATTCGAACCGGGTATCTTTCCGCAGATCCGTTATGCGGTCGCGGAACGACCAGAAAATGTCCTCCACCTGTTTATCTTCAAGGTCGGGGATTTCTTTTTTGTGGTCAGGCGACTCGATAAGCACTTCGTGCGCACCGATGCCGTTCATTTTGTCATACATCCCGTCGCCCTGACGGTTGATGGAACCCTCGATCTGCAGCGCGGGAAACTTGTTGGGCACCACGCGCACCCACCAGCCGGACTTGTTGCGTTCGCGGCCCGGGTCACAATAGGCCAAAATTTCAGGCGGAGTTTTATCTTCGTGTCCCGGACAGAAAGGACAGAGTTTTCCTGTTTCAGGTTCTGGTTCGCGGGCAAAATCGCTTGGCCGCTTTCCGCGTTCGCTTGATATGATTACCCAACGGCCGATGACCGGATCTCGTCTAAGTTCAGGCACGGATGTGTTCCTCCTTCCCCAATTTACCGAATGATGTTTTCATGTTCACTTATGTCTGATGTTATTCAGATTTATTTTCCGGTTCCGGCGCGCCAGAACCGTTCCCATTCGAGCCGGAAACAGATTCGGGCGGTGTTGTTTCCTGCACAATATCGGTTGTGTCCGGCTGATGTTCTGCCTGCACTTGCTGTTCAGTCTGCTCAGATTGCTCCGCCTGTTCTGAAGATGCCGGCGGCTGGACCTCGACTGCCGGAGTTTCGGATTGTACAGGAAGTTCCGGCTGGGCATGTTGCGCATTCTGCTGTTCCGCTTCCGCAAGCGCGGCTTGTTCTGCGGCGGCAACTTGTTCCTGTTGACCTTTGTTGCGTTCCGCTTCTGCTGCCAAATCTTCGAGTGAGGGCAGGTCGGACACTTTCCACAGATGGAAATGCCTCAGGAACTCTTCCGTCGTCGCATACAGCAAGGGACGCCCCACAGTTTCCTTGCGTCCGACCACTTTGATTAAGCGGCGGTCAACAAGCGTGTCGAGCACGCCAGAAACTTCCACTCCGCGGACTTCCTCGATTTCTGCGCGGCTGATGGGCTGTTTGTAGGCCACGATGGAAAGCGTTTCCATAGCGGACTGGGACAGTTTGTACGTGGTCTGTTCGCGGAAAAGCTTCTTGACCCAGTATCCGTACCCTTCGCGCGTGGCCATCTGATACCCTTCGCCGAGCGCGGCAATCAGGAGAGAGCTCCCTTTGTTCTTCAAGTCTTCCTGGATTTCGTCAATCATGGCGCGCACATCTTCCTGCGTCTCGCCCACAATGTCGGACAATTCCAGCAGACCGAGCGGACGGTTAGCCACAAAAAGCAGAGTTTCGAGCACATTTTTCAGTTTTACTTTATCCATTGGTTGGTTCTCCATCCTGCACCACAGGTTCGCGCACGCGGTAAATGCGGATTTCGCCGAAATGTTCTGCCTGGCGCGCGACCGCCTGTTTCATGCGGACAAGTTCGAGCAGGGCAAGAAATGTGACTATCAATTCGCGGCGAGTGCTGCCGGGCACAAAGATTTCTTCGAAGGGTACATACTCTTTTGAGTCGAGCAGGTCGAGGACTTCGCGGATTCTTTGTTCCAGCGGGATTTTTTCGTAAATCAGTTCTTTGACTTCAGCCGGAGCTTCGACCAGGACGTTGCGGAACGCGGCCAGCAGGTCGAAAAGTGACGCGTGCAGAGTCATTTCATCTTCGCTGAAAACAGGCGTGACATTGCGGAAATAGACTTCGCGGTATTCCTGTTCGCGTTTGACCAGGAACTGCGCAGCTTCTTTGTATTTCTGATATTCGAGCAGTTTGGCGATGAGTTCGGACCGCGGGTCCGGACCTTCCTGCTCGTCGGGTTTGGGGTCCTGCGGCAGGAGCATTTTGGACTTAATTTGGAGCAGAGTCGCTGCCATGACGAGGAAATCGCCGGCAAGTTCCAGGTTCAGGTCTTTCATCAGTTCGATATACGACAGATACTCCTGCGTGATCTGCGAAATCGGAATATCCTTGATTTCCATGTCGTCCCGCTTGATGAGATAAAGCAGGAGATCGAGCGGCCCTTCAAATATTTCGAGACGGACCTGATATGCGCTCATGACTGGAATTTTATGGCCTGCTTCACTTTCTGCAGAGTTTGAGACGCAGTTTCGCGCGCCTGATCCGACCCTTTCCGCAATATCTGCTGGACGATAGAGCGGTCATTGGCATGCTGTTTCCGTTGTTCGCTTATGGGCGCGAGCGTGGGCGTCATGGCGCTCAACAAATCTTTTTTGCACGGCGCGCATCCCAGTTTGCCCGAACTGCACGCCTTTTCCCTCTCAGAAATCGCTGACATATTCTTGTCAAAAAGTTCGTGCATGGCGAACACCACGCATCCGGTCGGATTTTCCGGACAAGGTTTGGGGTGGCCGGGATCGTCGGCGCGGATTTTTTTCGGGTCAGTGAACATGGAATTGATTTTCCGCTTGAGAACAGTTTCATCGTCCGAAAGGTACACGCAGTTGCCGTACGATTTGGACATTTTGCGTGCGTCTGTGCCGGGCACTTTGGGACTTTTCGAGAGGATGGCCTGCGGTTCAGTCAGTACAGTCCCTTTATAAATATGGTTGAACCGGCGGGCGATTTCGCGGGTCAGTTCCAGATGAGGGAGCTGGTCTTCGCCCACGGGTACGTGCGTGGCCTGATACAGTAAAATATCCGCGGCCTGAAGCACCGGGTATCCGAGAAATCCGTGCGTGGAGATTTCCTTGTCCTTCAGTTCCTCGACCTGCTCTTTAAAAGTTGGGTTGCGCTCGAGCCACGAGATGGGAGTGATCATTGAGAGCAGGAGATACAGTTCCGCATGTTCTTCCACCCACGATTGACGGAAAATAACAGATTTTGCCGGGTCGAGACCGGCGGAGAGCCAGTCGAGCACCATTTCCTCGATGTTGGACTCAATTTCTGCAGTATCCTGATAATCCGTCGTGAGCGCGTGCCAGTCCGCTATCATATAAAAACATTTTGTGGATGAATCGTTCTGCAAAGATATCCAGTTGGAAAGCGCGCCGAGCCAGTTACCGAGATGCAGTTTTCCTGTCGGACGCATACCGGAAAGAATGACGCGTTTGGGCTGGTTCACGCGCCGGCCACGTTCATCAATAGATTGAAAAATCCACTGACCATGGGATGCAGGATACTGCCCAATATGCCCGTCGCAAGCAGAAATACAAGAATCATGAAACCGTACGGTTCAATAGCGTCGAATCTCGCGGAAAGTTCCGGCGGGAGGAGCACGGAAAGCACCTTACTGCCGTCGAGCGGCGGAATCGGCACAAGGTTGAAAAATGTGAGCGCAAGGTTCAGATAAATGGTCTGCGCCAGTATGGAGGGCAGAAATGGAAACTCACCGGCAACGCCCGCAGCATGAGACGCGGTAAACATGAGCACGAGAGTAAAGAGCACAGCCAGAGCCAGGTTTGTCAACGGTCCTGCAAGTGAAACCCAGATGACGCCGGCCCGGTAATGAGTGAACCGGTTGGGATTGATTGGCACAGGTTTGGCCCAGCCGATAAAGAACGGTGAATGCGTGAAAATGAGTATGGCGGGCAGGATGACACTGCCCATAAGATCCATGTGCGGGACCGGATTCAGCGTGAGGCGTCCGTATCGGTAAGCGGTGTCATCCCCGAACTTAAGCGCAACGAGGCCATGCGCGACTTCGTGCAGGATGACCGAGAAAATAAGCAGCACAAACAGCGGGATTATCTCCACAGCACAATCTTATCAATTCCGACGGTGAAGGTCAACAATATGTATGTGCTGATTGGGTGATTCCAACCATGCGGTCGAGGCGTCCCTAATTTGAGTTCCGCGATGCAGTTTTAATTCGTCAGGTTTCCGATAAAGATGCCGTTTTTGTCTATGTAGCCCCACTTGTTGTACATGCTGACTGCGGCCAATCCTTCTCCGAACGGCTGGGCTTCCCAGAACTGGACATTGATTACAATATTGCCGATACTGTTGATATATCCCCACCGTCCGCCCATTTTGACCGCGGCAAGTCCCTCGGAAAAGGACGACGCTTCCTCATATCCAGTGTGGATGACGATTTGACCGGTCTTGTCAACGTATGTCCAGACAGCGCCGATTTTCACCGGAGCAAGTCCGTGCGAAAATATCCGCGCATCGGTGAACTGCGGTTCGATCAGCAGTTCGCCTGTCTTGTTGATGTATCCCCACAAACCTCCGGTTTTCACAGCGGCAAGCCGTTCTGCAAAGGGTGCGGCAGAATCGAAACTCGGTGCAATGACCAGTTTACCGCTCTTGCTGATGTATCCCCACTTGGCGTTCATCTGCACAGCCGCAAGTCCGGATGAAAACGAACCTGCATCTTCGTATTGGGCAGCTATCACTGTCTTCCCCCGCTTGTCAATGTAACCCCATTTGTTGCCGTCTTTCACTGCGGCCAGTCCTTCGGAAAAGGAATACGCGGCATTATATCTTGCAGGTATGACAATGCGCCCCAACCTGTCGATGAATCCCCAGAAATCGCCTGTCTTGACCGCGGCGAGTCCCTCTGAAAATGGGGTCGCCTCAAGGAACTGCGGATTGATGATGACTGTTCCGTCCCGGTTCATGAAACCTTTGCGTCCTTCCATTGATACCGGGTAAAGTATGACTGCCTGTTTGCCCAGACACCATCCCTGCGTCAACGAAAATCCAAACGCTAAAATCGACACTATCCGCACGGTTTTCATGTTACGTCACCTCCATCAACCATCTTTGTCCGCGTCTTGAGCGGCTGGCAAGGGTTGTCTTCAGTTTGTACAACACTTGACCCGGGAAAAGGGTTTACCTGCAGGGAAATGTCGGGATTAGTTTTTTCTTTGGGGAGGGGCGGCGGACTGGATTCTGTCCAGCAGGTTGAGGGCGTAGTTGCGGATATCACTGCGCATGGGCATGCGGACAAGTGATTGCAGTATTGCGGCGCCGGATTCAATGTTGCCTGCTGTCAGTTCGTTGCGCGCATGGTCTATCACCATCAGCTGGAACATTTTGCAGTCGTCATCGTTCAGCGTGAAGGGCGCGGTGTCTCCGCCGTCATTGAAACTGAACCAGGTGAGCGATTTGTCCGGTGTCGCAAAACGGAATTTCATGTGATTCTGTATGAGCAGCTGGATTTTCTGAATCGCGCTGTCGCTTGCTTTCAAACTCGATGTATCGGGCAGTTTTTTCATGCTGTCCAGATAAGCAAAATTGAAAATAATGTTGCGCACGCCAAGTTCACGGATATGGTCGCGCAGTTCCGCATCGTCTTTAGAACGGTCCGCCAGTTCGAGAATCAACAGCTTGTCGAGTTCACTGCTGACCAGCATCCTTCGTTTGATTCCGTAAGGGAACGGGATTGATACGAGCATGAATGCGTCATCTTTCGGTGTGCGCGTATTGATAACATGGTACATCCAGGCCGCATTGTTCGCGGAAACTTCGTGCGTGGGATAATTCCCCATGGAATAGCCCTCCAGCATGGTGGAAA
>CAYHWZ010000137.1:0-6356 GCA_964359975.1 uncultured Elusimicrobia bacterium
GGGCTGGTCGCAAAACTCATCCAGCAGTGCGGCGAATATTGCGGTCAGCACAAGCCGCCCGAACTACTGAAAGGGGAAACTTTATGAGAACTATTTTTGCCGCCATCATCCTGTTCTTTGCGCACAGCGGACAATGGCTCTGCGCGCAGGAATCTCATCCCCGGTCTTTCCTCGAAAATGCTCTGCAATGGATACAAAATGCCGGTCCTGCCGGGCCCGCTATTTTTGTAATAGTTTATATTCTGGCCTGTGTATTTTTCTTGGGCGGAATCGTGCTTACTCTCGGGGCGGGAGCAGTGTTTGGAGTGGTCAAAGGTTCGATTTTAGTGTCCGCCGGTTCCACGCTCGGCGCTTCGGCTGCGTTTCTTGTAGGCCGTCACTTTGCCAGAAGATGGGTGGAAAAGAAAATACAGGGCAACGAAAAGTTCAAAGCCATTGATGATGCCGTTGCCGGTGAAGGATGGAAAATCGTCGCTCTTACCCGCCTCTCGCCCGCGTTCCCGTTCAGTCTGCTGAACTATGGATACGGCATCACAAAAGTTTCGTTCAGAGACTATTTTTTTGCGTCATGGCTCGGGATGATGCCCGGCACAGTGATGTATGTATATATCGGCTCAATCGCCGGAGACGCCGCCAGACTGGCGTCCGGCACAGCAGCAAGTCATGCTCAGTGGACTCTCCGTATCATCGGACTTGCCGCCACGGTGCTTGTCACAATCTACGTCACAAAAATAGCGAAAAAGGCGCTGAACAAACGCACAACTATATGACAAATTTAAAAGTCTTACCCATGGACGTCCACAACCAGACGCTCGTTGACAACGCCTATCCCAAAACATGGATGAATCCGCAGCCCGCGCAAAAATATAACTTAGTCGTTATCGGAGGCGGCACAGCAGGTCTGGTCACAGCCGCAGGCGCTGCGGGTCTCGGCGCCAAAGTCGCGCTTGTCGAACGTCATCTTTTGGGCGGCGACTGCCTGAACTACGGATGCGTACCGTCGAAAAGTATTATCCGTTCCTCCCGGGCCGCAGCGGATATACGAGACGCAAGCAGCCACGGCCTGAATGTCACCGGATACGAAATAGATTTCGCCAAAGTGATGGAACGCATGCGCAGGATACGCGCGCAAATCAGCAATCACGATTCCGCCGCGCGGTTCAAAAGTCTGGGTGTGGACATTTTTCTCGGCAATGCCCAGTTCACCGGACCCGACACCATTACCGTCGAAGGCAAACAATTGAAATTCGCCAAAGCCGTCATCGCATCCGGAGCGCGCGCGGTTGACCCGCCCATCCCCGGACTTAAAGAAGCCGGTTACCTGACCAACGAAACAGTCTTTAATCTCACAGCCCGCCCCAAACGGCTGGCCTGTATCGGCGGCGGACCCATTGGTTCCGAGCTCGCTCAGGCATTCCACCGTCTGGGATGCGAAGTGACGCTCATTCATAACGGCAGTCATATCCTGAACAAAGAAGACGCGGACGCTGCCGCCATCGTGCAGAAAACATTTCAGAAAGAAGGCATTCACCTTGTCCTCAACGCCAAAATCGAAAAAGTGACAATCGAGAACAACACAAAAACTCTCCACTATAAATCCGGCGAAGAAAAAGGCGTTGTTACCGTTGACGAAATCCTCGCCGGAGCCGGACGCGCGCCCAATGTGGAAGGCATCAACCTGGAATCTGTAGGCGTTGAATACGACACAAAAAAAGGTATCCGCGTGAACGATTATCTCCAGACCACAAACCCGCGCATTTTCGCCGCCGGAGACGTGTGCATGAACTGGAAGTTCACCCATGCCGCCGATGCCGCTGCCCGCATCGTCATCCAGAACGCGCTTTTTTTCAAAAGCAAAAAACTCAGCGCGCTAACCATGCCCTGGTGCACCTACACCGACCCGGAAATCGCCCACGTCGGACTCTATGAAAAGGACGCAGCCGCGCGCGGAATCGAACTGGACACCTTCACACGCGATCTGAACGAAGTGGACCGCGCTATCGCCGATGGAGAAACCGACGGATTCGTCAAAGTCCACCTGCAGAAAGGAACAGACAAAATCCTCGGAGCCACCATCGTCGCCCGTCACGCCGGCGAGATGATCAGCGAACTCACCCTCGCCATCACCGCAGGTATCGGCCTGGGAAAACTGGCAAGCGTCATCCATTGCTATCCCACACAAGCCGAAGCCGTTAAACAGACAGCCGATGCCTACAACCGCACACGCCTGACCCCGGCAGTAAAAAAACTTTTCAAAAGGTGGCTAACATGGGTTCGCTAAAAATCCGCAACTGGCTCGACATCTCCGTCCCGCTGAAACACAACATGGTCACCTGGCCCGGCGACCCGCCCGTAAAAATCCGCAAAATGCTCGACCTTAAGCAAGGCGACCCGTGTACGGTAAGAATGCTTTCATTTGGTTCACATACAGGCACACACATGGACGCCCCCGGCCATTTTCTAAAGCATGCCGCATCGCTCGACGGGCTTCCGTTCGACGTTGTCATTGGTCCCGCGCGCGTAATAGCAGTCAAAAATAAAATTTCCATTACATCTGAAGAACTTGCCCCGCACAAAATCCGCCGCGGCGAACGTATTCTTTTCAAAACTATAAATTCGTGCCGGTGCTGGACCCGCGCCGCCTTCGTCAAAGATTTCGTGTACATATCCGAGCCCGCCGCGCACATGCTCGCCAAATTAAAAGTGAAACTGGTGGGAGTGGACTATCTATCCGTAGGAGGATTCAAAGCCGACGGCGTCGCCATCCACCGCACACTGCTGAAAGCCGGCATCTGGATCATCGAAGGACTGAACCTGTCCAAAGCGCGCCCCGGCAACCACGACATGCTCTGCCTCCCGCTCAAATTACACGACGGCGATGGCGCACCCGCGCGCGTAATTCTACGTTCAAGGAGAAAATCGCATATATCTCGCTAAAATTTAAAAAACGTTTCCTTCTCCTTGAAAAGGAGAAGGACAGGATGAGGATTTCTGCAAGTCTAAACGAAGGAGACTACTATGAAATACAAAAAAGAGTTCGGCATCATCGGGCTCGGACGCATGGGCGCCAACCTTGCCCGTCAAGCGCTCAGAAAAAAAATGCGCGTAGCCGGCTTCACCCTCGAAGGCGCGCCCAAAGACCTTATTCGTTCCGGCCTGAAAGAAGTCCGCAAACTCGAAGATTTTGTTTCAGCGCTCTCTGCCCCCAGAGCCATATTTATTTACATCCCCGCCGGACCCGACGTGGACAAAGTCATCATCCAACTCGCTCCAAAACTGCAGAAAGGCGACATCATCGTTGACGGGGGGAACTCATATTGGGGAGATTCCATCCGCAGACACAACAAACTCGCACAAATCGGTATAGAATTTGTCGATCTCGGCACCAGCGGCGGCGTGGAGGGAGCGCTGCACGGCGCCTGCTTCATGGCCGGCGGCAACCGTCGTAGCGTAGCCCGCATCGAACCCATTCTGAAAGACCTCGCAGTAAAAGACGGATACGTGCATGCTGGACCTCCGGGCTCCGGACATTTCACCAAACTCGTCCACAACGGTATCGAATTCGGCATGCTGCAAGCCATCGGCGAAGGAGTGGACCTGCTCGAACATTACCGCGACAAGTTGAACGTCCCCGACGTGCTCCGCGCCTGGCGACACGGTTCCGTCATCCGCTCATGGCTCGTTGACCTGATGGAACACTCCTACCGCGCAGAAAAAAATCTGCAAAAAGTCCCGTCCTACGTCGACGACACTGGCGAAGTGAACTGGCTGGTATCGGATGCATTGCAGATGGAAGTCCCGATTCCTGTCATCAGCCAGTCCGTGATGCAATTATTCGCGTCGCGCGACAAACAAAAGAATTGGTCCCGCGCCATCGCCATGATGCGCAAAGGTTTCGGCTCCCACGCCTACGGCCCCTCCAAACCCGCAAGAGACGAACGCAAAAAAGGCCGGGTAGGCGACATAATGAAGCATCTCAGATAGCTGCGGACACATAACCCACTCAAAAACCAGAAGCATAGAAAAATATCCTCATGCCCAACGCCGAATTGCCAAATAGTGCGGCTGAGTTAAGCGCTTAACTATTGCTATAACCAAGTATTAATGATAAAATAATAACTCGTATAATTTCGCGAATACGGCGCGGAAGTATCTACCGTTCCACCGTAAATGGAACGACTACTGAAAGGGTAACTTCAGGGTAACCTGAACGCGCAGAGTTTTGGGTCCCAGACCAAAGTTGGGATTGCCGGACCGCCAGTAGAATTATGGTTGTCCGGATTTTTTATTGTCCGGCAACTTTGGGGAGGGAACACAATGAAGAAAGCTATGTACATAGGGATACTGGCTGTCACAACTTTCCTGGCTGTTGGATTCAGCCAAGTTTGGGCCAGAGGGTATGTCACGGTTTCAGCGCCTTCAGTTCCGGATGCAAACCTGTCCGGTACAGACAAAGCGCCGGCCAATGCAGCAATGACAGTCACATTCGACGATTATCCATGCGTGGGAACACCGGGATGCAGTTCGGATGTTCCGGAATGTTCCAGTGGACAAAGCGTTGAACTGCGCTGGAGCGCTGTCGACCAGAGCGGCAACTGGATCTCGCCGCAAACCACACAGATGAGCTGTTCCGCGGGTCCCATCGGCGGCGGATGCGGAAGCTGGCATGTCACTTGGACCGCCCAGATACCGGCCCAGCCGACCGGCACGCGCATTGAGTTCGTAGTGCATGTTTACGGCAACGGAACAGACAAATGGATCAAAGATACCGGCAAGAAAAGCGGTTCATTCGGAAACGCGTCCGAATGTTCCGGCAACACCGCGCAGAAAGGATGGCCGAGGATCGGGGCGCCAACCGGCAGCAACTTCTACTTCATCACCATCGAGACGCCGTACGTGGTCATAGACTATCCGCAGGAAAACGAGACCATTACATCACCGGCCTACACCATCCGGATAGGAGCAAACGCTTCCACGAACAACGCCCGCGTAAAGATTGACACAGGCGACTGGAGCCAGTGCAGGTGGTCTGCAGGATACTGGTGGTTCGACTGGTCCAGTTACCCGGCCGGCCCGCACCAAATCATAGCCGAAGGGTGGAACGAAGTCGGACAGCGGAGCGAAACCTCAGTCCGTCACACCACCTACCAACCTTAAATTACTTCAGCATCTATTCCTTTACAAAAGAAGGCGGTCCGTTCTGGACCGTCTTCTTTTTTCTGCCGTCACACTCCGGCACAAAGCAAAAATCATGCTGAAAAATATGCTAAAATAAATTCCGCATAAGAGGGGCAGTTAGCTCAATTGGTAGAGCAAGCGACTCTTAATCCGCCAGAACCCCGTCGAGACCCGCCCAAAGAAGCCCCGCCACCGTCGGAACAGGTTTGAAGTTGTTGGAAGTTGTATAGCGGGTTTCATCACACTTTTACTACGCTGGTACTACGCTAGAAGTCTCGGATTGGGGCAGGACGCCCGCACCTGCCTGCCTGTTGATTCATTCCTGGAGATATTGGATAATAGGGGATAGTGAATAATCGTATCAGGTTTCCGCAATACGAATGATCCCGCCAAAATCTGCAGGTTTGAAACCTTTTTAATAGTGACCAGATATATGAGCGCGCATTTTGTTCATCTAAGGAACATGCTGAAAAAAATAATATCGATTCTTATCGCCGTTCTTTCTGAAACCATGTGGATTTTGGTTGATGGGATGCTTCTTATGGCTTTCATATCTCTGACTAGCTCAACAATAAGAGTATTTTTGGTAAAAGATATAACTCGCGAGATTGTGATTTCTTATATAGGGGGTATCGCACTTTGTTTTTCTCTTGCTTCCGTATTATTCTCTTATGCAAGAATTTCTGAAGGGAAAGAGAAACAAAATGCAGTCAAGAGTGGCCGGACCATATTAAATGGTGGTGTTATTTTATTAATATCATTTATGCTTAATTTTTATCTGACGCATGATTATAAGGGGGATTGGGAAATATTACAGTTGTTTATTAATTACAGCCGACCATTTGCTCTTGGCGGAAGTATCTGTTTTTCTGCGGTGTCAGGATTGGAACTCCATCGAGGGTTTAGAGCACTTCTTGACAACATTTTTTATAAGGAGGTTTTAGATGCCTAGTCGTGAGTTGAGCACTAATACTGCAGACCACGCTCAGAATGAGGATTGGGAGGGCAATAATGTCGCATTCACTTGTCCAGCTTGCGCCAAAGTATTCATTGTTAGCGGGAGTCCCCAGATCCATAACGGGAAGCGTGATTGTCCGAGTTGCCATAAGTCTACTGGTAGGGTTGATGGTGGTCGAAAGAGTAAAGGTCGAGCTTGGATTGAGTGGTAACCCCACGAG
>CAYHWZ010000138.1:0-6348 GCA_964359975.1 uncultured Elusimicrobia bacterium
ACAATTTAATCAGCAGCCGCACGTATTATGTGGGCGCTTACATTGACGTGAACTTTGATTTCCAGCCCGATCCGCAGGAACCGAAAGGGTTCTACGGTACCGGCGGCACACCCAGCGGAATTTTTGTGAACGCCAACCAGAATGTGACAGGCGCGGACTTCACTCTGTCCGATTCCACTCAGGGATTTGTGTCTGCTTCGCAGTTGGGATATGTAACGGGCGAAATCACTTTCAGCGGGACTTTGACTGGTCCGGTCAATGTGGAGGTCTGGAACACTCCGACGTTTACCGGGTATCCTATTGTAAACCGCAGGATAGACCCGTTCTCCAGTCCGGCTTCGTGGGACGCGAGTCTTGCCGCCGGTGTGTATTATGTGAAGGCCTGGATGGACAGTGATTATAGTTATCGTTTTGATCCGAATATTGACCCGCAGGGTGTTTACTCACCGAGCGGATATGGCGCGGAACAGGTTTATGTAAGCCCGGCTTCCACGTCTTCGGCTATCAATATATCGTTGCGTGCGCCGGGTCAGTTGTCGGCTGGCAGCAATGTGTACGCAGGCGAAGGCACAGCGCAAATCCGGCCTTCCACTACTGCCGCAAACCAACCTATCGGCGCTTTTGAGAACGGAATAAACAAGTCCACTATTTCAGTGTTTATTGGTCAGAACGGTATCGACAACAACGGTCAGGTGTCAGTGCGCTGGCCTATTGAGACTGGCATGTATGTGAGTTTCTTTAACCCGACTCCTGGATTCAATGGAAATCCAGGGGGCTCTGGCTCGCACGTAATTGTCCGCACTGGTGCGGGCGGTCTTGCGGCGAACAATTTCCAGGTGGAGAGTCAGTTTGGTTCTGTGGTTCTGCGCAAGATGACAGGCAGTGTGCTGCCGAGCGGTTCAACTGTGGAATTTGTCTGGGAGTATGGTTATGCGGGCTGCGAAATCGGCACGCATACCTTTAATGTCGGCACGATTTCCGGTCAGGGTATGCCTGAGGCCATTGCCAGTCAGCCGAAATTGCAGGTGTTGGCGGGTGCGGCTCAGAATGTGTCGCTCGGCGACGGATGGCAGACTGCGGCTATCGGTTCAACAGGCACTGCGGGCAATCCTACCACAACGGAATACACGCCCATGGTGGTGCGTCTGCGCGATGCCTGCTACAATGAAGTCCGCGCCACTGCGCAGGTGTGGGTGAGCGCATCCGCACAGCGGTGGGACCCGACCACGTATCAGCAGATTGCGGATACCACTCTCTTGTTCACAACTATCACTTTTGTTTCCGGCGGCGTGACTTATGCGACCGGCCCGTGGCAGACGGTTATCGGCGCGACTGTCCCGGTGAACCGTTCCTCGGTCACGTTGTATGTGGTGCCGACTTCGGCGGGTTCAAAGAATATTTTGCTCAATTCGTCTATCAACAATTATCCTGCATGGGCCGGCATTACCGTGCTGGGCGGGAACCTTACGGGTGTGTCTGTATCGTCCACTGCAGCGCCTATTCCGGGCAACACACGCGTAACTATCAACCCGACAGGCACTTCCGCGAACTCTGCATCCATTCATTTCAATCCGCAGGACCAGACGGCGAACTGGCGTGTGGCCATTGCCAGCAGTTCGTGGCCTTCCACGGATGAGGTCAATCGCGGACGCAGTGTGCCGAACTCTATTTGGGAAACTTATGGTTACGGTATTCCGCCCTATCCTGTTCTTTGGGACGGACGGTTCTCTCCGTGGATTAATTTCGGAGCTGTTGCTCCTGCAGGTGTTTACTATGTGCGTATCGAGATTTTGGGCAGTTCTATCAGGAACGACAATATCCAGATCACCATCAATACGCCGGCTTTGATCGGGAGTGTTTCGGATTCCGTCAATTCGCTGGTGAAACTGGCGGATGTGCAAGTTCAGGCGTCTGGTCCGCAATACGGGCAGGCGTTCACCAACACGTTCGGCAGTTACACGATTTCAGGACTTCCGGCCGGGACTTATGTGGTGAGGTTCAATAAGCCGGGCTATTTGGAAAAGAGCATTACCACTACGCTTGGCGCCAACGGCGGATTGGTCAGTGTGAGCATGGAACAGGCATCCTCGCTGAGAATCACCGGCACGGTGGCAGGTTCGACTCAACCGTTCGATCAGTGGGGCAATCTTTCTGTCATCCGTAAAGACCCGTCAACCGGTCAGCGGGATTGGTCGCGGTCTTACTTTGCGCCTCTGCATGTGGCTGCAAGCACCAATTCGATTGATGACGGCGGTCGGTGGGATTCCACCATTCAGCAATTCATCACGCAGAACCGTATCAAGATTGATATCATTCCGGGTTCCACTTATTTTGTGGAAGCTTTCATGTATGGATATTCACCGATATTTACCGAAACGTTTGTAAGTACGGGTATCAATAATCTGGCGCTGTCTGCGTTCACCAAAAAGGCGAATGTTTCCGGACTCGTGCAATTGCCTGCAGTAGCGCCTGCGGAAGGTAAATGGGTTTCTGTGGAAGTTCAGCCAAGCGTGAGCACCGGCACATTTAACTATGGCGGCGCTTTCGTTCAGGGCGGCCGGTCAAGCGAAACTTATACAATTTATGGTTTAGACGAAGACCGGTACACGTTTATTGCGCGTGCGCAGGGGTATTCGGATGTGACAACAACGGTTGCGATCGGGGCCAACGATATGTTCGATGTGAATATCCCGACTTTTGCGGCCGGCGTGACTTTGACCGGGAAATTCTATGTCAAAGGGAGCACCACTTATCTTGTCAATCTTGCCAATGACTACCGGAAGTCATTGACTAATTTGTCGAGCTGGACACCTGCATTCATCAGTTTCTGGGATCCACTGAACTCAAGAAGAACGAACCGTTTTGCGTTTACTTTGACTACGGGATCGGCCGCAGATTGGGAAACAAACCCGGGACAAAATGCCATTTCCACGGGCACCTATGTTGTGAACGGGATTAATCCCGGCACATATCAGTACTTCCCGTGGTTCTACAAGATCGGCGGTTTCAGTCCGAGCACCAACAATCCTGCGAGTATTACGGTGAATGGGACTACCGTTGCTCCGAGCATTCTTTTTGAACAGGCAACCGGCAATGTTATCGGAAGCATAAAGTTGCCGCAGGGCAGTACGGATTTCCACAATGTGTTTATCAGGTTCCCCGTGGGCGAGGTGGACTTGAGAGAAGCTCGTTTAAGCGGCGACTTTGTGGATGTAAACCGGATTCTCATACAAAGCGCAACAAGCGCTTTTGATATCTTCACTCCTGGCACAGGGGCAAGTTCGAATACTGCTACGTTCCAGGTTCTGAATCAGCCGGTCCAGAGTCTTGATGTAACAGTTGTTTACACCATTAACGGTATTTCAGTCAGGAAACACGTCAATATCATCAAGAGTTCCACAACGAACTTGGGTGAGATCGATCTTTCCGGCGAAACTGCCCAAACCTTTAGCATAACGGGTACGATTGAAAACGGTATCACGGATGCGAGATTCGATACTCTTGCGGAATTGGTCAGCGTATCTTCACGCGCGGACGACGGTACTGAGTTCGGAGGATTCGGCGTGAACAGGTTTACGGTGTTGCCCGGATATCCAACCAACATTTCGTCAACCACTGCGCGTGTGCAAGCGGTGAAAAGAGACGCGAGCAATGCCAATATTTCAATCGTGAATCTCACTCAGTATGACCAGTCCACTATGCGCACAGGATTCATCACAGCGGCTGGCACTTACTCTATTTCCGGTATTACGCCCGGAGTCTGGAATGTCCACACGTTTGAATTGAGGGATTCGTCCAATAATCTTGTGGCGCCGAGACAGGAGAAAATTATTACGGTTTCGACCAATGCAACGGCCAATTTCCGTCTGAGCGGCGGGTTCACGATTTCCGGCGCGATTTCAATCGCGGACTCCAAACAGGACGCGAGGAACCTGCATATTGTCGTAAAGAACCGCAAGGGCGAAGTAGTGGCAGTTTCTTCAAACACCGCCATAGGTACGCCCGGCGCAGGCGTGACAGGCAACTCGGTGAACTACTCGTTCAGCGGTCTGCCGGCGGGTCAGGTTTACACGGTCAATGTCTATGACCGGTCTGCACCTATCAAATATCTCGCGCGTCCTCTGCAGGTGCCCAGTTCATCCGTGGATTCGACGGGACTTGGTCTCCAGGGCAGTCAGTCCAATCAGAATATCACTCTGACAGAAGCCGGATTTGTGAAAGGCAAACTGCGCGATTCCAATTCCGGCACTGTTGTGTCGTCCAGAAACAAGGGAATCCTTGCATCCAATTTCCGCATCTATGCCGCGGCCAATCCGTGGGTGGACGGCGGGTTCTCAGAAATCCGCTCAACCAATTCAATCTTGATTACAACCGCTGTCACTTCGGCCAGAGACCTGATTGCCGAGGACGGAACCTTTACGCTCGGTCCGCTCATCCCCAACGCGGCTTATGACATCAACCTGCGTCAGGATGCCTGGTCATTGGACTTCACGGCGCAGGGCTCGCAGAACTTCTCACCCGTGGTGATCGCAGGTATCCGTGTAAGTGAAGGGGAAACAAAAGATTTGGGAACCATTGACCTGAATCAGGGCGCTGCTATCACAGGATATGTGGAAAACAGCGTAGGCACGCGTCTCTCCAATATAGATGTCGTGGCCGAGGCAGTGCTTACGGATATTGAACTGCGGGCCGAGACACATACCGATTCAAACGGTGAATTCAAGTTGTGGGTCTCGTCCTTTGTGTCCAGATACTACAACGTAACAGCCGCGCCCAGAGTGGAAAATGAAACCGTTCTGCAGGGCGCCAATCTTTTTGGAGAAAAAGTCACCCGCCTGGACCTGTCCCGTCAGACAACGGCTAACTTTACTTTGACTGCTGCCAACTTTACTGTCAGCGGAAACGTGACCGTGGGCGGCGGCGCGAATATTACAGATTTGAAGATACCGTTCGGAGAGAGCGCAAATTTCCCTGGCGCAGCCGTGGTCATGCAGTCCACCCGCACTCCTCCGTCGGGCAAGAATCCGTTGGGAGACATCGTCACATTTACCAACGCTACAGGATATTTCACCATACCCAGACTTGAAGCAGGCGCATATATATTACGCGCGGCCAGTATCGGATTCGGCATCAAGTCAACCACGGTCATTGTTACCAACTCCGACTATGTTGTGCCTGCAAGTGAGATTGTACTGACACGCGGCGGCACTATCACCGGCACTATCCGCAAACCTGATTCCACTACGCAGTCCGGTTATGGACCTGTGAGCGAAAGCGAAGTGGCTTCTGTTGCTGCCGTGGACAACGGATTCTCCAATTTCATATTCGGCACAGTCGAAGTGGACGACGAAGCCAAGACTGTGTCTAAATATACGATTTCCGGTGCGGCGCCCAACATCAACTATCAGATTGTGTTCCTGCCGAAGAATGAAAATGACGATATCGTGTTCGCTCAGAACGAATCCGGCACAGGACAGGCCGAGGTTGCATTCAGCGCGGCGGAATCAACTGCCACCAAGACCGTCAACCTGACCTACAAACCCGTGCTGGCCGATGTGTTTGCCATTGCCAGAAAGGTCGGCCAGAATATTCAGATAAAGTTCCAGACCACACAGGCCCTGCGCAACCGTCTTGGCACGGACAATGAACTCCTGCGCATCATCGCATTGTCCAATGTTTCTTCCACAGGCACTACACTTGTATCGCCGAATGGAACAGGGACATTCCTCACTACCTCCGGCTCTTCCAGAACCGTATCGGACAACAGAAAGGAACTCACTGCGGTGTACAGTCCCGCGGCTTCTGAAACCCGGTTCAGTGTGCGCTTCAAAGCGTTCACCAACGCCAAAGACGCGTCAACGGGCAGCGACTTTGAGATTGACAAAATTTTCGACTTCTTTATCGGCGTGGAAACAGAGAACCGGCAGAAAGTTTCCAATGCCCGCGGCGGATCGTTCGGATTGACAGCGTCGGGCAACGAAGCAGAAAACAGCGGTGTAGTGGTTGAAGCAGGCACATTCCTGTTCGAAGGTTCACTCACAGCCAACCCGACAGCGCAGATTACCTGCGGTATTGCCCGCGCACAGAATGTGGAAGAGAGCACCCGCACTTCCAAGAACCGCAGCGCGCCGGGATTGGGCGTAGACAGCGAACCGGACCCCTATGCAGGATTGCCGCCCGTACTTGCACAAGCCATGCGGACCATGAATCAGATTAAAAAAGAAGCGCGCGAAAATCAGGAAAAAACGATTGCAGCCAAAGGCGCAGCACCGTTCGGTGCCGGAGCTATTGACGCAACTCAGGTGGCCAACAATACATTGGGCGCGTTCTATGACTTCTTCCTGCCCG
>CAYHWZ010000139.1:0-6345 GCA_964359975.1 uncultured Elusimicrobia bacterium
AATTTGGCGTATTTGATAAGGCATCTGGATGGGGTGGAGGGCGAGTTCCGTATCCGGCTGTCGTCGCTGGAAATTACGGAGGTGACGGACGAACTGCTGGAAATTGCGGCGGGGTCAGCGAAGGTGTGCAGGCATTTTCATCTGCCGCTGCAGTCGGGTGACGATACTGTTTTGCGGCGGATGGGGCGGTGGTATGATTCGGGTTATTTTGCAAAAAAGATTTTTGAAATCAAGAAATATTTGCCGGACGCGGGGCTGACTACGGATGTGATTGTGGGGTTTCCGGGGGAAACGGATGAACAGTTTGAAGGGACGCGGAAATTTCTGGAAACTCATTTCAATGGTCTGCATGTGTTTCCGTTTTCTGCGCGGGCCGGGACTGGTGCGGCGCGGATGAAGGGGCACTGTGCGCCGGAGGTGATCCGGAAACGGGCAGGGATTTTGGGGGAGTTGGACGGGGAGTTAAGACGCGATTTTCAGAACAGGTTTGCGGGAACTAAGAGAATGGTGCTGGCGGAATCGGACGGCGGGTTTACGGATAATGGGATTCGGATTCGGGCCGGGCTTTCGCTGAAAGACGGGGAAATGGCGATGGTGGAGGTGCCGGCAGCGGGGTAGTTTTGGGCGAAGGGTATTGTGACTGTTCCTGAGCGCCTGACAGAAGTTTTCACCCCCACCTGACCTCCCCCCTTCCTCCTCATCGGCGGACAAGCGAGGGGGAGGAAAAATTAGGCTACTTTTTTTCCAGGAGTTTTTTCAGCAGGTCGGTGATTTCGTCGAGTTTTTTGTCTGTGTGGTGGTTGTGTTTGTGGTCGTGGTAGACGTGCCAGATGTAGGCGGCGCCGAATGGCACCATCCAGAGTACAAACGTGAACACTGTGTTCCACAGTTCCGGACTTGAGGCGTTGTTCTGCGGCAGGGGCAGGAACATGATGTGGTACATTAAGAATGTCATTTTAGCTCACACTCCTTTAGAATTGTTTCCCATTCCATATCCACTTTATTTTGAATAGCTGCGCGGATAATTTCGCCGCCGGGCGCGAACAAGTGCTTGAATCTGTCCTGCAGGCGGAGAAAATCTTCGATGGGCCGCTTTTGGATGGGCTGGTAGTTCAGATGCCATTTACCGTCGACAATTTCGAACAGGGGCCAGTAACAGGTCTCCACGGCCATTTCCGCCACTTTGAACAGATTCTGCGGTTCAAAGCGCCAACCGCGGCTGCAGGGCGACAACACATTAATGAACGACGGGCCTTTACTGTCAAGGGCTTTGCGCACTCTTTGGGCAAGGTCCATCATGCGCATGTTGAACGGCAATGTCTGGGCGATGTATGGAATGCGGTGCGCGTTGGCAATACGGATGAGGTCTTTGCGCCACTGGAGTTTACCGGAAATGGATTCGCCTGATGGGCTCGTGGTAGTGCTGGCGCCCATGGGTGTGGCTGACGAGCGCTGGATACCGGTATTCATGTATCCTTCATTATTGAAGCAGACAGTGAGGAATCGGTGTCCTCTTTCCCATGCTCCTGAAAGGGCCTGCAGTCCGATATCATAAGTCCCGCCGTCGCCGGCAAATGCGATGAAGTTGCGGTGCTGCGCGCTGATGCGGCCTTGTCTTTGGAGCGACTTGTATGCGGCCTCGACGCCGGACATGGTGGCGCCCACGTTGCCGAAAGCGGAATGTATCCAGGGAACTTTCCACGCGGAGAACGGGTATATGGTGGTGGCGACTTCAAGACATCCGGTGGCGCATCCGATGACGCAAGGGTCAGGACCGGCCGCAAGCATGACCTGGCGCGCGACGATAGATTCGGCGCAGCCGGCGCAGAGACGGTGTCCGGGAGCGAGTCCTTCAGGATTCTGCGATACTATTTTTAGTGAAAGCAGTGCTTTCTCTGACATCGAAGTACACTCCTTGTTCAAACGGATTTTCCTGTCCGGCCGCTTTTTCCGTCGTCAAAAAGATGTGGCGGAAAGTTTCTACCTGCAGATCCCTGCCTCCCAGACCACCGATGAAACTGAGACACTGCGGACGGAAATCGAGTCCGTACAGCGCAGTCTGCACTTCCTGAAAGAGCGGTCCGGCTGAACCCAATGCTGATGTGCGGTCCAGTACGGCAACAGCTTCGGCGCTGCCCAAGGCTTCGCGGACAGCTTTGTATGGGAACGGGCGGAACGAACGGACTCTCAGCACTCCGGCTCTCAAACCATGCCGGCGCAGGAGGCTCGCGGCTTCCTTTGCTGCGCCGGCAGAAGATCCCAGCATGACCATGATTACGTCCGCATCGCTGCAGAGATGTTCATCTATAAGTCCGTAATCGCGGCCGAAAAGTTTGGCGAATTGTTTGCCTACGTCGGGGATGGTGCGGCTTTCGGCCCAGGCCATTGCCTCTGCCTGCTGTCGTTTGTGTTCGGTGAAATAGTCGGGCAATGCTACGGAACCAATGGTAACATCGCGGCCGCTTTCCAAAAGTGAGGTGCGGTGCAGCGCGTTTTTTACCCAGGATTTGACTTTGGCGTCTTCGATGGTTTCGACCCGTTCCATGGTGTGCGAGAGGGTGAATCCGTCGTAGCAGACCATAATGGGCAGGCGTACGCTGGGGTCCTCGGTAATGAGTACGGCCTGGAGAAGTGTATCGTAAACTTCCTGAGCATCTTCGCAGAAGAGCTGTATCCATCCGGAATCGCGGACAAACATGGCGTCGGAATGGTCACCGTGAATGTTGAGCGGGGCAGAAACGGAACGGTTGGCCAGGGCCATGGTGAGCGGCAAACGCAATCCGCTGGCAACGCCGAGGAGTTCGGCCATGTAGAGCAGTCCCTGCGAGGAGGTGGCGGTGGCAACGCGGGCCCCGGCTGCGGAAGCGCCGATGCAGGCGGACATGGCGGAATGTTCGCTCTCCACTGCGACAAACTCGGTGGAAACTTTGCCGTCGGAAACGTACTGACTGAACAGTTCCACCACTTCGGTCGAGGGTGTGATGGGATAGGCGGCGACAACGTCCGGTTCGATTTGACGGAGCGATTCTGCCGCGGCGGCGTTGCCTGTAAGACCGGAAATTCTTTTCATCGGAGTCATGCCTCCTTTTGCGCCTGCGGACCGGCAGTATCTGTTTCGCCGTCGGATTCTGTCATGGAGATGGCTTTAACTTTGGGCGGGCAGACTTCGGCGCAGATGCCGCATCCCTTGCAATGATCGAGGTCAATGCCGATGATTTTGGAGTTGCTCACTTTAATTGATGAATCCGGGCAGTACCACCAGCACAGCAGGCAATGCACGCATTTCTTAATATCCAGCAAGGGGGATTTGCGGCGCCAAGTTCCGGTAGGGTACTCGACGGAACTGCCGGAACTGTCCAGCACTGTGCCTTCTTCCATTTCGTTCCAGTTCTTAAGCGGTTCGGTCATGGCATTCTCCTCTTAACCCGAAATTTCGTTGTATCCTCTTTCCAGGGCGGATAGGTAATGGCCGATGTTCTGTTCTCCGATTTTTTCCGTCATGGTTTCCTTTATGTACGCTGTCAATGTGGACAAATTTATGATTCCGGTGATGTGCGCCAGAGCTCCGAGCATGGGCAGGTTGGGAAACGCTGTGCCGGTGGTTTCCTTGGCGATACGGTAAGCGTTCAGCACACGGATGGAGCAGTAGTCGCCGAGATTTACTGTCAATAGCTTGACCATATCCGCAGGGGTGCGGGTGGTGTTGACCAGTAGAGTGGAATGTTCCGCGAGTTCGTGCGGGGAAAGATTAGTCCCGAAAAGTGTGGGGTCGAGGAATACCGCTACGTCGGGACGGCGGATGTTGGCATGGATGCGGATACGTTCGGGGCTGATTCTATTGTAGGCCAGCACAGGCGCGCCGCTGCGTTCGGGGCCGTATTCGGGCATTGCCTGGGCGAAGTGTCCTTCCTGAATGGCGCAGTCTGCCAGGACTTTGGCGGCTGTGACCGCTCCTTGTCCGGCGCGCGCGTGCCAGCGGATTTCCACCATTTTGGTCAGCATGTTATGGCGACTGTTCTCCTTTGGGCATTTTCAGGATGCGGATGAAGTTGCTCAGCTCAGAGCTGGACCTCGATATTTTTCACGCGGATGGTCCGGTCGGGAATCAGCTGAAAGTCCGTCATCCCGCATCTGGGACACTCGTTGACGTCGTCGGTAACTTCGGCGCTGGCTCCGCACATGCGGCAATGTAGTTCCGCGTATCCTTTTTCAAACACCAGTCTGGAACCTTCCGCGATGGTGCCGTTGGAACAACGCACGAAATTACGGCGCATATTTTCTTCGGTCACGCCGGATGCTTCGCCGATGGACAGCGATATACGCGTCACTTTGCGCACGCCGCGTCCTGCTGATTTGTTCAATACTGCCTGGAGCAGTTCCTGCACTATGGGTACTTCATGCATTTTAATTACCTCCCTGCGTTCTGCAACTCGAATGTTTTGGCTGATACAAAATCTTTGTCACCGGCATTTTGAGCGACGGGCACTGTGACGCAAAAGGTTGTGCCTTCGCCCGGGACGCTGACTGCCTCCACACTGCCGCGGTGTTTCAGCACGATTTGACGCACGATGGAAAGGCCCAGCCCTGTGCCGTTTTCAGAATATGAGCGAGCGTTGGCTGCACGGTAAAATTCATCGAAAACGCGGGGGAGTTCTTTTTCCGGAATGCCGATTCCGTGGTCCTGCACAAAACATTCGGCAGTTTCGGTGTCGTCGGTGATTGTGACTTCCACTTCTGAATTCAGCGGGCTGTACTTAACAGCGTTTTCAATCAGATTGTCAAAGACGCGCTGCCAATCTTCACGGATACCGTGTATCAATGCTCCGTGTTCCGGCGCGTCCAGGTTCACCCGAATATTTTTTGCCGCGGCAACTGTTTTCAATTTTTCAATGGACTGGAGAGCCGCTTCGCCGAGGGGAAAAGGTTCGGCAAGATCCATTTTCTGTTCACGCGCTGAGGCAAGGTCAAGCAGGTCTTTTACAATGTGCGACAATGACTGCAGACGATGGACTGAACGTTCCAGCACAGTCCGAGTATCGCCGGTGAATGATGCAGAATCCGTATGCAGAAGCGAGACAATTAAACTCTCAACGGTGGAGAGTGGTGATTTCAGCGAATGCGCGGCTGTGAGCAGGAAACGTGTTTTCTCGCGGTCGTTATGTTCGAGCTGGCGATTGGCGGCTTCGAGTTCGATTTCACGGTTTTTAAGAAGTTGGCCCATGCGGCCTGACAGATAACTCACGGTATAGAAGGTGAAAAGTATGACCAGATACGACAGCGGGATATTGAGATTCAGAAATTCAACGCTCCAGTCCTGCCATGGGATGGCGGTTGATGAATCGGGATGCCGTCCGAGCCAAAGCACCACACCGACGGCAAGTGTGGTCTGCGCCAGATATTCGGGCGGGTCCAGCAGGACGGAAACGATGATCACGTGAAAAATATAGAATGCAATCAGTGGGCTTGCGGCGCCGCCGGAAAGGTACGCAAGAAAAGTGAGTGCGGCCCAGTCCAGCACAATCTGACAATGCGCCGCGGACTTGCTTTTCCACTTGCCGCTCGTCAACCCCCACTGAAAAACCGCATTGTACGCCAGGATACCGATTGCAGTGAAAAGTGCAGGCCGGACGCTGTCCAGCATTCCTCTCAACAAGACCGCTCCGAGAAGAATGCTCCCGCCCGCAATCCATCTCAGACGTACGAACCATGCCAACCCGTCGCGCAGAACTTTCGCGTCCGGGCCGGCGCTCATGACTTTGTTCCTCCTATAAGCCGGCGCACGGTTTCAAGAAGAATTTCCGGTTGTACCGGCTTTTCCATGAACTGGTCCACCGGAAGATACTCGCCGTCTTCCAATGGACTGAACTTCAGCTTTTTTACGCTGCCGATGGACGTTAACATCAGAATCGGAATTTGTGAACATGAAACCTCGCCGGCACCGGCCGAAGAACGCAGTTTGTAAGCCAGCTGAAAACCTGCTGTGTCGGTTTCCATCATGACATCGAGGATGATGAGGTCAGGCCGGATTTCCGACGCGCTCCTCATGCCGTCTTCCGCGCTATAGGATTCGTACAAAGTGTATCCCGCAGGTTTGAGCAACATTTTCAGCGAATGGACATAATCTTTGTCGTCGTCGATAATCAAGATTTTAGCCACTTTACGCCGCCTCTTTTTTCGCATGGGTTGTCACCAGACGCGCCACAGCGTCCGCCACTTCACGCACGGAACCGGACACCGCATTGCTCAGTCCTTGTCCAAAATTCATTTGTTCGGGCTGCACTCCGACAATGGTGAACTCGACTTTTTTGCCGAGCACGCAGGAGAGCGAAATAATCTGTCCCGCGG
>CAYHWZ010000140.1:0-6328 GCA_964359975.1 uncultured Elusimicrobia bacterium
TGATATGCTGCGGATAACTTTGGGTATGACGTCGCCGGCTCTTTCAATAAGCACTTTGTCGCCGTTGCGCACGTTCAGCCGTTCGATTTCGTCGAAATTGTGCAGGGACACGGAGGAAATAGTGACGCCGCCGCATTCTACGGGTTTTACTTTTGCCACAGGGGTGACGGTGCCGGTCCTGCCGACGGAAAATAGGATGCTCTCGATAATGGTTTCTGCCTGGTGGGCGGTGAACTTGAATGCTGCGGCCCAGCGCGGGCTTTTGGCTGTGACGCCGAGCATCTGCTGCTGACGGAACGAATTTACTTTGATGACCACGCCGTCTATTTCGTAGGGCAGGTCCGGCCGCTTTTTCTGCCAATCGTTGTAGCAGTCCATGATTTCTGCGACGGAACGGCAGATTTTGGGCGGGTCTTCGGAGCACACGGGTATGCGGAACTTGCGGCATGTTTTCACAAAGTCGGAAAAGGTGTTGCATTTGAGCGACGGCGGTATGAGTCCGGCGGAATGTGCGGCGAAGCGCAAGGGTCTGGACGCGGTAAGGGCAGGATCTTTCTGACGGAGCGAACCGGCGGCGGCATTGCGCGGATTGGCAAAGGTCTTGGTTCCGGCTTTGAGCGCCTCGCGGTTCAGAGTCTCGAAATCTGCGCGCAGGATGTAGACTTCGCCGCGGCATTCGAACTTTTCCGGCGGAGAAATGCCTTTGCGCGCCAGGTTCAGCGGGATGGAGCGGATGGTTTTGGCATTGGATGTGACATTTTCGCCGACGCTGCCGTCGCCCCGCGTGGCGGCTTGTGTAAGCAATCCGTTTTCATAGACGAGTGACAGACTGGTGCCGTCCATTTTAGGTTCGACGAGAATTTCGGGTTTTTCGTTTTTCGGAAGATTTTTCAGCAGGCGGTCCCACCATTCGGTGAGCTCTGTTTCCGAATAAATATTTTCCAGTGAAAGCATGGGGATGCTGTGCTGGACCGGGGTGAAAAGATCGTGGACTTTCCCCCCCACGCGCTGAGTCGGGGAATCGGGCGTGACCAAGTCCGGGTGCGAGGTTTCGAGTTGGATTAGTTCTTTGAGCAGGTCGTCGAACTCTTTGTCGGTGACGGAGGGCTGGTCCAGCACGTAGTAACGGTAATTGTGCTCGTCAATTTCACGCCGGAGTTTTTCGATTACGCGGGCAGGGTTCACTATTGTGGCTGAGCGGGAGTTTCCTGCGTCGACGGGGGACGGTTCTGTTTCACTTTGTCGAGGATTCCGTTGACAAATTTGCCGGACTCTTCTGTGGAAAATGTTTTCGCTATTTCAATGGCTTCGTTGATGATGACGGAAACGGGCGTTTCCAAATCTGTGAGAATTTCCAGTGCGGCCAGGCGGAGGATATTGCGGTCCACGGCTGCCATGCGGGACAGTTCCCAATGTTCGGCGTAGCTGGTAAGAATGGTGTCAATCTCGTTTTTTTTGTCAAGCACTCCCTGCGCGAGGTGCCGGCTGAATACTATTGTATTTGACGGACAGTCCCCGGGCTGAACCATTTTGAATGATGCGTCGAGGTCGAGTCCCGAAGTGTCGTTGAGATACAGCGCCTGCAATGCAAGTTCTCTTGCCTGACGTCGGTAACCCACGGTTATTTCCCGGCCTTTCGGATTTCAGCGACGGTGGCGGCAAGTTCGATGGCGGCTTCCATAGCTTCACTGCCTTTGTTGGCGGAATTCATCTCAGACCGTTTCAGGGCCTGGTTCATGTTGTCGGGCGTGAGCACTCCGAAGGTGATGGGCACTCCGGTTCTAAGCGATGCGGACATGATGCCGGACGCGGCGCTCTCGGAAATATAGCGGTTGTGCGCGGTCTCGCCCTGCAGTACGCATCCGAGACAAACTACCGCGCTGTATTTTTTTGTCTGAGCAAGTGTCTGGGCTGCGAGAGGCAATTCAAACGCGCCTGAAACCCAGACGACACGGACAGAGTTTTCCTTTACGCGATGCAATTTTGCGGACTTCAGCGCGCCGGCAAGCAGCCGCTGGGTGATATTCTGATTGAACCGTGACACTGCGACGGCGATTTTCATTAAAGCACTTTTAAGTAATGTCCGAGCTTTTCCTGTTTGGTGCGGAGGTAACGGGAATTCGCAGGGTTGGGTTTGATCTGCAGCGGGACACGTCGCGTTACTTTCAGGCCGTATCCATCGAGCCCCACGATTTTGCGCGGGTTGTTGGTGATGAGACGGATGGTGGTGAGTCCGATATCCACCAGTATCTGTGCGCCGATTCCGTAATGTCTGAGATCCGCCGGAAATCCGAGCTGACGGTTCGCTTCGACGGTATCGAGTCCTTTATCCTGCAGAGCATAAGAGTGAAGTTTGTTGGCCAGTCCGATGCCGCGTCCTTCCTGGTGAAGATAGAGCACAACGCCGGAGCTCTCTTTTTGAACCATGTGCAGAGCGGCTCGGAGCTGTTCGCCGCAGTCGCAGCGTTTGGAACCCAGAACGTCTCCGGTGAAACAGGAGGAATGCACGCGCACCAGTACATTTTTCTTACCTACGGGATTGCCTTTCACAAGGGCGACGTGGTATTCCTGCAGGACAGCGTCTTCATAGAGGTGCAGGTCAAATTTGCCGTATTCTGTCGGGAGTTCCGTGGTCACAACGCGGCGGACCAGTTTTTCCGTTTTGCGGCGGTACTCGATAAGGTCGGCGATGGAAACCATTTTCAAGCCGAACTTTTGGGCGAACATGGACAGTTCAGGCATACGTGCCATGGAACCGTCTTCGTTCATGATTTCGCATATAATGCCGGCGGGATAGAGTTCAGCCAGTTTCGCCAGATCCACTGCCGCCTCGGTATGTCCTGCGCGGATAAGTACGCCGCCGTTTTGATATCTCAGCGGAAAAAGATGACCGGGCCGGTTGAAATCTTCCGGCGTGCTCTTGGACCCAATCAGCGTTTTGACCGTCAGAGCTCGGTCAGCGGCGGAGATGCCGGTGGTGATACCTTTGCGCGCATCGACGGAAACAGTGAACGCGGCCTCGCGGCTTTTGTCCGGGCGCTCCACCATCGGGAGGATATTGAGCGCGTCGAGCCGTTCGCCGAGCATGGGGACACAGATAAGACCGCGTCCGTACTTGGCCATAAAATTTATCATTGCGGGCGTCACTTTTTCCTCCGCGCCTACAAGGTCGCCCTCGTTTTCGCGGCTGGGGTCGTCCACCACAATGATGACGCGGCCTTTACGGATGTCCTTGATTGCTTCTGGTATGGACGAAAGTTTCACAGGTAACCCTCTTCTTTCATAAGCTGCTGCCACTGTTCCGTTCCCTCTGGCGCTTCGCCTGACTTTTGCAGATTGTTGACGAGTTCGCGCACTTGTTTGACTACGATTTTGCACAGCACGTCCGCTTCAAGGTTGACCGGGCTGCCGGGCTGCTTTGCGTGCAGAGAGGTCTGTTTCTCCGTGAAAGGCAGGATGGATACAGAGAACTGCTCTCCGCTGCATTCTACCACAGTAAGTGAAATGCCGTCAACGGCAATGGAACCTTTCGGCACCAGATACGATGCAAGATGCGCGGGATACGAAAATGTGTACATTTTGGAATTGACTTCTTCCGCGACGGAAATCAACCTGCCGACTGCATCCACGTGTCCCTGCACGATGTGCCCGCTGATGCGGTCGGACAGCCGGAGCGCACGTTCCAGGTTGACGGGTTGACCTGTTTTGGCCTGACCAAGTGAAGACTTCCGCATGGATTCTTCGGACACTTGCGAGGTGAACATGGATTTTCCATTTTTCACTTTTGACTTAATAACCGTCAAGCAGACGCCTTCCACGGCAACGCTTTCGCCTTTGGCCAGAGAACGGTATGGAGTCTGAATGTCCAGCATGCATCCTCTGCCCGGCGCTTTATCCGCGGGCGTGATGCGCGCAATTTTGCCCAGAGCGTCGATTATGCCGGAGAACATCAGTGCGATACCTGTCCCCGGATAACCAGGTCCGGACCTGCGCGCTCGACGGAAACATTCACTACATTCACCGCGTCTGCGAGTTTGCGGATTCCGTTTCCCTCGATCGCTGTCTTGGCCGCGCGTCCGCCGATAAGTTTGGGCGCAATGAAATAGATGATTTCATCAGCTTCTTTACTTTCGATGAACTGGGCTGATGTTTCTCCCCCGCCTTCAACCAGCAGTCTCGAAATGCCTCTGCGTGCCAGTTCTTTTAAAAGAACATCCAGCGCAATGCGGCGGTTTTTGCCTGCCGGCAGATGAATCCATTCCGCATTTGCAGTCCTCGGTTTGCCGGGTGGTATGGAACAAAAAATCCAGGCAGGTGACTGACCGTTGAAAATATTTGCGCGCGGATTCAGATTGTCGGTCGATGTGACCACGACTCTGGCCGGGTATCTGCCTTGGCCATGACTGGTAAGGGACGGATTGTCCCTGCGCACAGTCTCAGCGCCTACCAGAATAGCGTCCGACTGTGTGCGCAGATTCCAGGAATATTTTCTGGATTGCGGCGAGGTAATCCACTGCGATTGGCCGGATACGGCTGCAATTTTGCCGTCAAGCGAAAACGCGCTTTTAAGTGTGACGTAAGGTTTATGACGGGTCATATATTTGACGAACGAGCGGTTCAGATTTTCTGCGGCTTTACGGCCCGTACCGATGGTGACTTTAATCCCGGCCTGACGGAGTTTTTGAAACCCTTTGCCGCGCACCAGCGGGTTGGGGTCCGGCATGGCAGACACCACTTTGCGGACACCTGCCTTGATAATTGCGTCCGTGCACGGAGGCGTTTTGCCCCAGTGACAGCAGGGCTCAAGGTTCACATAGAGGTCGGCGCCTTTGGCGCGTGCGCCGGCATTTTTCAGAGCATGAATTTCCGCGTGCGGACCGCCAAACATTTTATGATAGCCCTGTCCGACAAGTTTTCCCTGCCGCACCAGCACACATCCGACCATGGGATTGGGACTTGCACCTGAAAGACCTTTTTCCGCAAGTTGAATCGCGGCATTCATCCAGTATTCGTCGTTCAAGGTTTGGCTGGCGGTTTGGAGGCGGCTTGCGGCTCAGCGGCGCCTTCCAGCGGGACAAGAGCGATTTCAATGCGCCGGTTTTTGGACCGACCTTCAAGCTGAGAATTGTCCGCGATGGGACGGAACTCCGCATATCCGGCTGCATAAAGTATTTTGGGGTCAATGCCGCCGACTTCCTGCAGGTAACGGGCCACATTGGTGGCGCGCGCAGTGGACAGTTCCCAGTTCGTCGGGAACTTATCTTTCAGCGCTCCTCCGATGGGCTTGTTGTCGGTATGTCCCTCGATGCGGATCTGTTTGTCCTGTATTTTTTTCAGAATGTTGGCCACTTTTGCAAGCACCTGACGGCCCTGTTCGTTCACTTCCCATTCGCCGGAATTGAACAAAATCTTGTCGACCAGATTGACGGAAAGTTTGTTCTGCAGCTGGGTGATCTGGATCGAACCCTGCTCGATTTCCTTTTTCATGTCCGAGACCAGGTTATCGTAGGTGGATTTGAGACGGTCCACTTCAGCGGCTTTTTCTTTTTCCGCCTGGATGCGCATTTTCTCCGCTTCCTGTTTTTCCTGTTCAGCCGCCTGTTTGGCCAGTTCCGCCTGCTGCTTTTCTTTTTCAGTCTGGAGTTTTTCTTTTTCCGCCTGCTGCTTTTCGCGGGTCAGTTCAGCCAGACGTTTTTGCAGGTCGCTTTTGCTGGATTCCATATCTTTAAGCATCTGTGAATTCTGGGTTTCGAGCGAACTGATCTTGGCCTGGGAATTGGCGGACTCGTCGGCTATTTTTTTGTTCAGCGCTTCAAGATTGGCGGCGCATTCTTTTTTGGCCTGGTCAAGTTCAGCGGATTTTGCGGCGAGCTCAGCCAGTTTTGCGTTGTACTGTTCTTTGGGAATACGACCCATGGCCGACGCGCTTTGCGTGAATAGTGCGCATCCTGCAATTACGGTCAACACCAGCCGACTGCTTTTGATTGTTGTTCTCATTTCTGCCCCCTCTGCATATTTGAATTCATCTGCCGAAACTCAATCTTTCAATCAGGAAAAGCGGTAACTTGGCCTGACGCATTTTCAACTGCACTGCGGACACGTCGTAGGGAATGCGCGCCATTTTCACTTCGTTTGTTTCCGTGTCAAAAGTAACGCAGGATGCTCGGTGGTCGCCGTCGCGCGGCTGTCCCACGGACCCGACGTTGACCATGGTCTTTGCCTGGGGGTCGAGTTTGAACACCTGCCCATCCGCAAGCGGTTTGTGCTGAATCATGCCGAGCGAATCCGTATAAAATACACAGGGCACATGTGTGTGTCCGATAAAGCA
>CAYHWZ010000141.1:0-2482 GCA_964359975.1 uncultured Elusimicrobia bacterium
TCGAGCGGAGGTAGTCTATGCCAAGAATAGCGCGGTTTACGGTTCAAAATGGTTTTTATCATGTGTTGAGCCGGGGTCACAGCCAGACGGAAATTTTTCACGAGCCGCAGGACTGCCAGAAATATCTGGACATCCTTGCGGAACAAAGGAAACAGAATTCGCTTTCGCTTTTTCATTACTGTCTGATGCCGAACCATGTGCATATGATAGTCAGTTCGCCCGACGGTAAATCCCTGAGCCAGGCGATGCGGTCGGTCAATCAGCGGTACGCGCAGTATTACCGGAAAAAGTTCGGCGGGACAGGTTACCTCTGGCAGGACCGGTTCAAAAGTTATCTGGTGCAGGATGGTCCGCATCTGCTGGCTGCCGGGCGGTTTGTGGAACATGTACCTGTGACCTCGAGAATCTGCCTGAAACCGGAGGATTATCTCTGGTCCAGCTACAATATCTACGCGTTCGGACGGGCCGGGGCGCATGTGGAACTTGACCCCGAATATGTCAAGCTCGGCTCGACTTCGGAAGAACGGATGGAAAAGTACAGAGCGCTTGCGCTTGAAGGACGGAACGAACGCAGGCGGGTGGAAAGGTACTTTAAACAGGGCGCGCTCGGCGACAAAGATTTTGTCGAAAATCTGAAAGCGCGCGGTCTCAAGCCGGTATGGTCGCATAAAGGACGTCCGAAAACAAGAAAATAATGTCCGATCACTCGTGTAGAATTTGGACAGCTCAGTTCGTCAGAATGATTCATTCGGCATTTGAACTCTTCACGACGTCATTCCGGCGGAAGCCGGAATCTATGCGGATGATAAAAAGCACTATGGATGCCGGTTTTCACCGGCATGACGGCAAATTTGTACAGCAATGATGCCCAACGATAAGACTGGAACCTGGAAAATAACTGCTCCCGCGCCGCTTGTTGCGGGAGCGTGTGTATGTGCGCTGATTTTTTGGCTGAATCTGCGCGATATGGCTCCGACGGTGACAGCAGGTGATTCAGCGGAACTTTCCGCAGTGCAGTCCACTCTTGGGATTGCTCATTCGCCGGGTTATCCGCTATTTGCGGCGGCGGGGCGGATGTTCAGCGCTATTGTTCCGGCGGGGAACGCGGCGTACAAGACTAATCTGTTCTCGGTCCTGCTCTCCGCGTGTGCGGCCGCACTGCTTTACACTATTCTGTTCAGGTGGTCGCGGTCAGTCTGGCTAGCAATGGCAGGAACACTTTTCACGCTTTCTGCGCGGTCTGTGCGGGAACAATATCTGGCGACGGAAGTGTTCGCGCTGAATTCGGTTGTTTTTCTTGCGCTCATTCTGATTGCGGCAGAAGTGTGCCGGACGGATGAACTGCGCCGCGTATCGGTACGGCTTTTCTATTTGGCTTCATTTATCCTGGGGCTGGCGATGGGAAATCAACATACAATTATTCTGCTTGTGCCTTCGTTTGCCGCGCTGGCTGTCGGGTATAGTGTGCGGGCATTTCTGGCGGGCGAATGTTCGGGCTGCGATGGGCTCAAGATGTTCGGCTTGCTGGCATTTTGTTTTGCGGCGGGGTTCAGCATTTATGTGTATCTGCCGGTGCGATCGTGGCGCGAGCCGCTTCTGGATTGGGAGGACCCTCAGACGTTTGAACGGTTTTGGGCTGTGCTGACGCGCGCGCGGTACGGGACTTTTCAGTTGGCGCAGGGAACGGCTGCAGAATGGTCGGCAAAATTGTTTGCGGAACGGTCTGTGTTCCTGGTCAGGGAAATTTTCCGACAGTTTTCGACGGCAGGGGGTCTGCTTTTGTCAGCGGGATGCGCGCTTGCGCTGGTGCGGACAGATTTGCGGAAGTTCAGCGCAACGATGCTGATATTTGTCGTGTGCGCCGGCCCGCTTTTCCTGATGATGGCAAATGTCACTGTCGAAGGTTCGGCCTACGGCATTGTGCTCAGATTTTTGCCGCTTCCGTTGATGAGTTTGTCTTTGCTCGGAATCATGGGGCTGTCCGCAAAGCGGAGCGCAGTGTGGGTATCAATTGTGTTGATGATTGTTTTGTTCAGAATACCGCAGGCGCACTCCATGCGGACACAGTTCCTTGCATACGATTTCGGGAGAAATGTGCTGAGGACCTTGCCGCCCCGGACACTGCTCTTGTCCGACCGTGCGGATGAATGCGAGTTTGTGCTGGCATATCTTTTTTATTCGGAACAACGCCGGAATGATGTGCGGTTTGCGGACTGCAATGCGGGGGTGACCCGTTCGATTTATGGGAACGATTATTACAATATCTGGGGCGCGCCGCGTCTTGCTCTGCGCACGGAGGCGGAACGGAAACTGTCCTCAGAGTGGAACGGTCCGGTCTATTATGCGACGGTGGAACCTCAGATGATTGCTATTCCCAGATATCGCAGCGGAATTATTTTCCGCGCCAAACCTGCGGGGGATAGAGACTTTTTGTGGAACGAAATTTATGCGCTCCGGTATCAGGCATCTGCGCCGGGGTTCC
>CAYHWZ010000141.1:2492-6326 GCA_964359975.1 uncultured Elusimicrobia bacterium
ATATTTTTAACAATGGCGGTAATGTAGGTATTGGGACATCTGCGCCGGGTTTTCGCGGGGAACAGCTGATTGCGTCGCACGGGGAATTCCTCGGCACTCATCTTCTGGAACAGGGGGCGGCGGAACCATCAAGAATATATTTCCGCAGTGTGGGTTTGATGGATCCTTCCGGTTCGTGGTACCATATCGCGGCTGTGAAATATCTGGCGAAAAACGCTTATGGTCCGGCGGATGAATTTTTTCAGTATGCGCTGAAACATGATGCGGAAAAGGACAAGGTCCTCTGCAACTATGCCGTCCTGTTTGAAACGCAAGGCGACTGGAACCGTGCGGAATCTTTGTACAAGGATGCAATAACCGTTAAGCCGGGTGCGGTACAGCCGCATTACAATCTGGCCGGACTCTACTGGAAACAGTCGCGGTGGCGGGACGTGATACACGAATTCGAATCCGTGCTGAAAATCGAACCGTCTCATCCGGACGCGCGCAAATATCTGGAATCCGCAAGGAAGAAAATACTGTGATAAATACGGATACGCTGCTGGCCAGCCGCCGTGCGATTTTGTCTCTGGCAGTTTTTTGCGGGGCCGCTGCGCTCTATCTTTTTTCATCCGCGCCGGCTCTGGCGCCTTACCGCGATATGGGTGAAATGGTCTCAGTTTCCAAAACGCTCGGGGTGGCTCATCCTCCGGGCTATCCGGCATACACATTGACGGGGAAAATTTCCACTCTTGTCCCGTTCGCAAACTTTTCCTACCGCGTGAACCTTGCTTCCGTCGTTGGAGGAGCGCTGGCTGCGATGTTGTTTTTCGATTTGCTGGGCATGATGGGATTGTCGCTGCTTGCCCGCGTTTTTGCTTTACTGATTTGGTGTGGATGCGCAGGCGTGTGGACCGTGTGCGTAGTCACGGAGATGTATTCATTGAATCTGGCCGCGGGGATGTTCATTCTCTGGCTCTGCGCGCGGTGTGAGAACGAACCTGCCGATATTTATCTGGTGTACGCATGTGCGTTGGCTGCGGGCTTTTTAACCGGTTTCCGTCTCGACCTTGTGCTTGCGCTGCCCGGACTCATTCTATGGAGCGTTTATCTACTGTATCGAGGGCGGAACGCAAAACATGCTCCCCGCGTGCTCGGTATTTGCGCTCTTTTTATGACGCTGGGATTTTCCATTTACCTGTATCTGTTGGTACGTTCCAACACACATCCTTTGCTGAACTGGAACCGTCCGGAAACATTCCAGCGTCTCTACGGCAGTATCACGCGCAAGACGCACGGCGGTACGCTCGATTTGCTGGCAACGAATTACGAGGCCGGCGCGCTGTTCTGGACGGACTTTAAGATTTATCTGGCTGATTTTGCGGAACAGTTCCGCTGGATAGGCGCGCCGCTTGCTCTGTGGGGATTGTTCTCTCTGGCCAGAAAACGGACCTCCTATTTTATCCTGACGTTTGCAGGATGGTTTTTTTCCGCGCCGTTCTTTATTTATAAAGCGAACATGCCACCGAATCCGCACGCATTGGCCGTGCTGGAAGCGCATTTTCTTTTCCCGCATATTTTTACGTCGGTGTGGATAGCGTACGGCGCACAGGAACTTTTTGCAAATGTTGCCGGCACAACCAGAAAAGCGCTGACGGTGCTCGTGCTCTGTATCGGCGCTTTTCATCTTTATGACAGGTGGACGGAAGTTTCAAAGCGGGGCAATTATTTCGGTGTGGATTACGGACGCAATATGCTCACCACTCTGCCCCCGGACGCTGCACTGATCATGCAGAAAGATGTCCAGTTGTTCACCTTTTGGGCGCTCCAATATGCGGAAAATAAGCGGCCTGACCTGCTGGTTGTGGCGCGCGGTCTTTCGGGCAGTCCGTGGTACATTCAGATGCGGGAAGAAAATGGTGTACGGGGCTCTCTTGGTCCGCTTAAGTCGGAAGATGATTTCGTAAGGTTTCTGACGGGCAATCCCGGGCGCAGAGTGTTTATCGGAATGGAGGAAGATTTTCCAAATTCGACCAAATACCGTTTTGCCGCTTATGGTCTGCTCAGAGAAATTGCCCTGGCGGAATCCAATTTGGCGGTGAAGAACGCGGCCCGGCCTGACTTTCTGCGCGACTTTTATGTGTATCGCGGCGATTACCGGTACCAGCGGCAGCATGTGTTTTTCAATCAGGATCTGATTGACGAATATGGTAAAGCGCATTTTGCGCGGGCTCTGGAACTTGTTGTTGACCCGTCTGGCGTGTCTGACGCGCACCGCGAGTGGGGGCGTTCGCTTACGTTCAACACGGAAAATGCCCCTGCATATTACCGCCGCGCGTTCACATTTTTTCAGCAGAACAGGATGGACCTGGCTGAACGTGATTTTCGGCGCGCGGAGAAAATATATGAAAATACTTTTGCGCTCACTCAGAAATATCATTCACTGTCCGACGTGGTCGGTTCGGTGCGCAACGAATGGTCGGACGCTTTGCTGAACTGGGGAGTGTCGCTGGAAAAATTGGGCGACAAAGAAAAAGCCGCCAGTGTTTATGAAAAGGCGCTCTCCGTCCAGCCCAACACTCCGAATGCGCATTACAATCTGGCAGTGATTTACTGGAACCGCGATTGGGACAAGGTCGTCTATCATCTGCGCGAATGTCTGCGTCTGGATCCGAACAACGCCATGGCAAATGCGTTCCTGCCCAAGGCGCTCTACGCCCAGCAGCATTTTACCGGGGGCACACCGCGTCCATGAAAAGATTTTGGGCGTCTTTCAAACACTGGGTCCGGCCGCAAAATCCGGAACCGCCCCTGGACAGCGGCAGTCTGCCTGCGCTGGGCCGGTACTCTCAGAGGTTTGCGCTCTGCAGCGTGGCGGATTCAGCCGCGGTCTGGTCGCTTTTTTTTGCAGGTGCGATGATTTTGATTTTGGTGACTGCGTCGGTCACGGCAGGCGACAGTTGGCGCGTGACACTGCAGATACTCTCTGTTGCCGCAGGGGCAGTGCCGCTCGCCATAATCTGGCTGAGACTGAAACAGCGTCTGCAGGCGCGGTTTCTCTGCCGCCGTCTCGAGACTCAGTCTGACAGTTTCCGCAATCTGCTGAACGCGCTCGAACTTTCCGCCTCGCCTTTACGCGATGGTGTTTCGCAGGAAATGAGTTTTGCGCTGGTGCAGGAAGTTTCGGCGCGGCTCGAATACGGTGACCCCCGCGCCTGGATAAATTGTTCGTTTGTCCGGCGGTATTGGAGAGAAACCGCAGCGCTCATATTCATCTCGATTTCGCTGGCAGCCGCTCCGCCGCACGTGCTGGTGACCGGGTGGAACCGTCTTTTCATGGGGGAGCGGGAGGAACTTTTCCAGCATCTCCGCATCACTCCTCAGAACGCGCGCGTACCGTCCGGCAGCAATGCGGAGATTCTGGTTGAACTTCTTCATCAGGATTTTCCCGCGCCGCGTCTTTATGTTTCAGGTCAGTCCGGATGGGAAGAAGTCATGCCCGTCACCGACGGACGCAAACATTTTTACCGGCTGAACAGCATAATCGCGCCTGTCAACTACAAAGCGGCCTGGCTCAATCTCCAGAGTCCGGTCTATACACTCATTCCTGTCGAACCGCCGCGCCTCACGGACTTTTCCGTCAAGCTGGAATTTCCGCCGTACACAGGTCTGCCTGCCCAGACGGTGAAAGGGGACCCTCAACTTAATCTGCTGCGCGGGACAAGAGTGGAATTGCAAGCTGTTTCAAACCGGAAACTGGCAAGCGCGCAGTTGTCGGCTTCGAGCTGTATGCAGTTGTCCTCCAAACTTTCGCAGGACCGGAATGTGATTGTTTATTTTGTGGTGGAAAACCCG
>CAYHWZ010000142.1:0-6325 GCA_964359975.1 uncultured Elusimicrobia bacterium
GTATCTTCAAACCGGTCGCGCTGTTTTGGCGACTGAGTCCGCTCTTTTTCCGGCGCGGTTTCTTCGTTTATAAGGAACGGTTTGACCGACCGGTACTTTTCAAAAAATGCGTCCATGTCCACTACGAGGTCTTTGATGATTTTGAATCCTTTCATTGGTTCGACTACGATGGGCTGGCTGACATTTTTCACCAAAACTTTGCACGCGAGCATATTGCGCCCGTTGATACGCACACCGTCGGACCCGCAGACTCCGTGCGCACACGATTTGCGCAATGTGAGCGACCCGTCGAGTTTACCTTTTACTTCAAGAATGGCGTCCAGGACCCTGTCTGTGGCTTCCACGTCAACCGTGTAATCGGCGAAATAAGGTTCCTTGTCTTTTTCCGGGTTAAACCGCTGAATTCTTAAATCTACTTTCATCAGTATTTCCGCTCCTGAGGCTGAAACTTGGTGACTACGACCGGCTTGTACTTGAGTTCGACTTTACCGTCTACACGTGAGGCCAGGGTATGCTTCATCCAGGCCGCGTCGTTACGTTTGGGAAAATCTTCGCGGTAATGCGCGCCGCGCGATTCCTGACGGGCAAGCGCGCTCTGCACGGTCACTTCCGCCAGTTCAATCAGGTTGCCGAGTTCCATTGCTTCCAGAATGTCCGTGTTGAATACCTGGCTCTGGTCTGACACACCTGCGTCGCGGTAGCGTTGTTTGAGCACAGAAACATCGGACAGCACCTTTTTCAGTGTGGCATCTGTGCGGAATACACCGCAATTGTCCATCATGGTGGACTGGAGTTCACTGCGCAAAGCCGCCACTTTTTCTTTTGCCGAACTGTTCCCTCTCAATCGCGTTATTTCGGCCTCGGTCCACGATTCAGCGTCTTTGAGGAGCGGCGAATAGTCCGCCTGACGGCAAAAGTCCGCCATGGCCAGACCTGCCCTGCGTCCGAACACGAGGATATCCACCAGCGAGTTTGTGCCCAGCCGGTTACCGCCATGCACGGAAACGCAGGCGCATTCTCCTGCGGCGTAAAATCCTTTCAGCACAGTATTCTTTTCATCATAAACCACTTCAGAATTCTTGTTCGTCGGTATTCCGCCCATGGCGTAGTGCGCAGTGGGCTGGATGGGAATGAGCTGCGTTGACGGTTCCAGACCCATATAAGTGCGGACAAAGTCCGTGATATCCGGCAATTTTTTCTCAATCACTTCTTTGCCGAGGTGCGTGAGGTCCAGATGCACATAATCTTTTCCGTCAATGCCTTTCCCGTCGCGCACTTCCAGATAGATGCAGCGTGAAACAATGTCGCGCGGAGCCAAATCTTTGATGGTCGGTGCGTAGCGTTCCATAAACCGTTCGCCGCTCTTATTGCGGATGATTCCCCCTTCACCGCGGCACGCTTCGGAAAGCAAAATCCCCATCTTGTAAATTCCTGTCGGGTGGAACTGGAAAAATTCCATGTCTTCAAGCGGAATGTTCCTGCGCAACGCAATGGACATGCCGTCGCCCGTGAGTGCGTGAGCGTTGGATGTGATTTTGAACATGCGGCCCGACCCGCCGGTCGCAAACAGCACGGCTTTCGCGTGAAAAATATGCAGTTTGCCCGTAGAAATTTCGTAAGCCACCACGCCGCGGCAGATGTTGCTCTCAACAATCAGGTCCACTACCTGAAACTCGTCATAAAACTTCACTTCATTTTTGATGCACTGCTGATAAAGAGTCTGTAAAATCATGTGACCGGTGCGGTCCGAGGCAAAACACGAGCGCCGCACAGGACCCTTGCCATGTTCGCGCGTATGCCCGCCGAACCTTCTCTGGTCAATTTTACCGTCAGGCGTGCGGTTGAACGGCAGGCCGAGATGTTCCAGTTCATAGACCGTGGTCACGGCTTCTTCGCACATGATTTCCACTGCGTCCTGGTCAGCCAGATAGTCTGAACCTTTTACCGTGTCGAACATGTGCCATTCGGGATTGTCCTGTTCCGTGTTGCCGAGCGCTGCGCCGATACCGCCCTGAGCCGAGCCGGTATGCGAACGTGTGGGATACAGTTTAGACAATACCGCCGTGTCCACTCCGGACTTGGAAAGAGCCAGCGCCGCGTACAGACCGGCTCCGCCTCCTCCGACGATGATGGCTTCGTTGCGATGGATTTCAATACTCATATTTTTCTCTTGGCCAGCACAGCGTCAAATTGTTTGCGCAGTTCTTTGACCAGACCCCGGGACACGTTCTTGGACGCCTGCAGACCGTCTGCGCCTTTGGCATCATTTGAACCGGACGCGACAATCTCGCCCGTGTTCACGTCAATCATGCGGAACGCGACGGAAATCATGGCTTTTTCCACTTTTCCGGACACAGGTTTGGACTGAGCCGGGACATCGGCCAGTTCGTATGCGCCGGATTTGGACTGATTCGCTGCCGCGGGCGTGTAAACTTCCGCCTTCCCTTCCGGACGGAACATCTGGACAGAACCGATTATCACCGCGTCCGTGCCCATTACTTTGCCGACTTTGCGGATACTTTCCACGTCAATGGACGCGGCTTTTTCCAGTTTCTGGTCTGCGAGCGTCTGCTGGATGAAAGATGGTTCCACTGCATTGAATCCGTGCTGGAGCAGGGCAAAATTAAATTCATTGAACACGCTTGTTCCCACCGACGGAAAATCCTGCAGACCGGCAAAACCCAGAACCGCGACTTTTTTCACTTTCTGCACGTCGTACGACTGGTTCAGCGCGATGATCTGTGCGCATCCGGAAAACATGACGCACGTTAAACTCACAAGACACCATTGGCTGAATCTGTTGTTCATTATTGAGGTGTGAAGGTGATAATGGTCAGAAAACCGAGGAACAGCAGTATTGCGCCGAACGTGTACATTACGCTCATCCAGAAAGTGCGCACTCCGCCGGGCCGCAGATAATCGTCCAGAATAGTGCGCAGTCCGTTCAGACCGTGTAGCAGCGCGAGAAACAGCATGAGCCCGTCATAACTTCTCCAGAAAAGCCCCATCCGTCCGGTCCATCTTCCGGCGACGAACGCATAGTCAACCGTGTTGATGCTGTTGATGAGGTGCATGATGCTGAGATGTCCGAGCGCGAGCAGGAGGAGCAACACTCCGCTGACACGCATAAAAAACCAGGCAAAAAGTTCGAACGAACTGTCTGTGGGAGCGGGACGTCCGGACCTGTAGTCGGCGGGTCTCATGGTTCAGTGCCCCATCATTATGGTTGTAACCACAGCCATAGCCAGGACGAAAACAGTTATTTCGATATAGAACATCTGCTTGTGATGCCGCGTGCCTGCCGGCCAAAAATCAATCAGGATAATGCGGATACCGTTGAGCGAATGGTACAGCACTGCGGCGAATAAACCAATTTCAGCGAATTTGAAGAGCGGGTGCCGGTAAATCATGATGACGCGGTTGTAGATATTCGGCCCGAACCCGACAAGCATGGTGTCCAGAATATGAGTAATGAGGAACAGCAGTACGCCCACGCCCGTGAGGCGGTGAAATATCCAGGACCATTGACCTTCCTTACCACGGTAGAACATGTTTAAATATTAGACAAAAATTAGAATGGATAGTCAATTCCGACGAATACCGCGGTGCCTTCGTCACCCAAAGACACGTCCACCACGCCGACCACATTCGGGCGAACCACTGCACGGAACCCTATCCCGCCGACATGGTGCAGGTCCGACCCTTTGATCAGTCCCGCGCGGTTGAATACGGTGCCGGCTTCATAGAAAGGCGCTGCTTCAAAATCAACATTCACATTGAACGCGCTAAGAGTGTACAGCCGGACACGTTCTTCCAGACTGAACTGGGTTTTTCCCAAATCCGCAAACCGTCCGTCGCCGTACCCGCGCAAAGAATCCCTGCCGCCCAACTGTGCACGCTCGTAAAATGGAACATTGGACCCTGACTCCTGCGCCTCGGCCAAAAATCGCCACGCGGTGACAAATCTGCGGGTTTCCGACGGATAAAACCCGCGGACCTCGCCGCCGGCTTTTGCGTACCGTGCGTCGCCTCCGATATGACCCGCAAACTCGCCGAACACTTCCGCATAGTGGCCTGAAACCGGCGCCATCGGCAGATTGCGCGAATCGTACAGCAGAGCTGCTTTCTGCGTCAGGACAAGGACTTTCTTTTCAACGCCTTCTGGTCTGGGCGAAAAGTTCGTTATTCTCGGCAGACTGTCAATGGGACCGTTATAAACATCGGCCTGCCGGATACGGTGCCCGAGGGTGAATCTGCCGTGCTCCAGGAAATTGACCCCGGTGTAAACCTGCAGATGATTTTCCCTGATAGTGTAGTTGGCCCGATCTTCAATCCGCGTGTCAGTGCCGAACCCGGAAAACCGCGTCGAGCCCTCCTGCTGGAAAGTGTAATCGAACTTGATGTATAGTTTTTCTTCATAATAATGCGGGTCTTCATAGCGCAACGTGAACCGCCGGTTCGTTTCCAGCGCGTATGAGCCGATGGAAAAAAGCTGTGCCCCTACTTTCGGATACCAGTAGTAGCGCATAGTGGACGTGACGCCGAAAATATTGTTGTGCGTGACGGACGGAGCCAATATATGTTTCACCACCTCGTTCTTTCCCACAAAAAGGAACACGGGCAAAAATCCGACGGTGACGCCGGAATTCGGATTGGCTGACGGTGCGGGCAAGTACACCCGCGTTTTACCCGGCGATGCCGCGGTCATGACATTGATGATTCCCTGCAGAAATTTGCCGCCCAGCGTGTGCGCCCCGCGCGCCACTTCTGTCACTTCTTTTACCGCGGTTTCAGCTGTCTTTTGAACAGCTTCTTCCATGGGCTGGGTAATTTTTTTAAGTTCCTGCATTTGCTTTTCCATTTTTTTCTGCACTTTTCTGACAGCTTTGCGGGCAGCGCCGTTTTTTCTGGGAGATTGCGCCGCAGGTTTGGCGTTCGCTGCGGCATATATCAACGGCAGTCCGCTCCACTGGACGAGTATCGTTGACAACAGAAACAGAATCAACCGCTTCTTCATTTCGGCGGCCTGACTTCCAGCGGTTCTTCCTGCGAATAGAGCGTTTCCAGAGAGAAAAGCGACAGACCCAGGAACACCCAGAAAAGTTCGCGGATTCTTTTGAGAATCGCCACGGACAGTCCCACAGGTTCGGAAAGGTCGAGCAGCGTGAACGCGAGTACCATGGTCCCTTCCTGCGTACCGGCGCGCAGAGGCACAAAAAAGAACAGAGAGTTGAAGAGCAGAGAAATAGTGGCCACGACCGTTGGCAGCAGCCAGTTTTCCTGCATGTTCAAAAAGCGCAGGGTCACCCAGACAAAAACGATTTCCTCCGCCCACGCAATGCACATGGCTATCACGGCCAGGATTACGCGTCCGGGTCTGGAACGGTACGCTTCCAGTATTTCGCTGTCCAGACGCGTGAGCCGCAGGACCTGCTGGGATATGAGTTCGCGTTTCAGTTTGAACTGCGACGAAATCCAGCCGGCGAGTTTGAGTTTTTTCATCAGCCACGAGACCGGACTGTACACGCCCACTCTCTGCAGCCAGGAAAATGTGGCCAGGAAAAGAGTCAGTCCCAGGACTCCAAGACCGATGTTCCGCTTGATTTCGCCCGTCACATCCGAGTTGAGCAGAGTTACCATGAAACCTGATGTGATGACCAGCCAGAACGCGAAGATGGTGCTGAACTTGAGCACAATCACCGACGCTGCGGATTCTGCCAGTGTGACCGGACCTTTGATCATAACGGCTTTGAGCGGTTCGCCGCCGATACGTGTGACCGTGATATAATTGAGCGATTCACCCTGCAGATTTGTCTTAAAAAGTTTCCAAAAACTGATCTTGCGTTCCCTGTCCGCCAGTATGAGTTTCCATGCCAGCGGCTGGCAAATGTAGCGCACACCCCGGAGCAACACCAGCACGAATATTCCCCAGTTCACCGCGTGCATATTGGCTGCGATGCGGCCGGGTCCCAGACGGTAAATCATGTACACAATGACGCCGATCCCGACGAAACCGAGCGCGCGTTCAAAATTCTGCAGATTGATTTGGGGGAGTTTCATGGGCGCGGTTTCAGAAAGCTATTTCCGTGCGATGCTCAGCAGGAGAATGGTGTCCAGCACGCCCCATGCCAGCCAGAGGAAAAAAATGATGTCGAGAAGAATGAAAAAATTCGTGGACAAAAATTCGCGCGCCTGGTTGTAGGATTCCTCGATGCGGTCCAGTTTTTCCTCCATCTCCGCGGTAAACTTCACGTCCATGATCTCCGGGAAGTGCTCGATGAGCATCTCGGTCACCGTGCGGCCCAGCTGTGTGGGCACCAGGCTG
>CAYHWZ010000143.1:0-6320 GCA_964359975.1 uncultured Elusimicrobia bacterium
CGCCGTACTTCGGCAGGAGCGCTGGGTGGATGTTTAGGATGCGTCCCTTAAATTTGCGGATGATGTTGGGTTCGAGTTTCAGCAAAAATCCGGCGAGGCATATCATGTCGGCTCTGATTTCCTCCAGTTCGTAAATCACCTGCGCGAAAAAATCTTCGCGTGTGCGGTACGCTTTGGGGTCGAGAAACAAGTGGGGGATATTGGCCTGTTGGGCGCGGGTGAGCGCGTAGGCGGATTCCTTATTGGAAATGACAATTGCGATTTCTGCCGATGGCACAGCGCCGGTTTTCACCGCGTCCATCATGGACTGCAGGTTGGAACCGCTGCCGGAAACCAGCACCGCTATCTTTATTTTCTCCACGTCACCACTTTATCATTTTCTTATTTTATTGTAAAATAACTGGTTCATAGAGGGAATATCTGTATATTAAGGAGAATGACATGGCTATATCGGTTGAAGAAATCTCAAAAAAGGCAGCGGAACTTGAAAAGCTCAGCGCGCAGGACGTGCTGAAGTGGGCGATTGACAGTTTTGGTTCGAAAATTGCGATGGCGTCCAGCTTTCAATGCGAAGAGTCCGTGATGATTGATATGCTGCACAAGATTTACGGAAACGGTAAGGCGTTCCGCATTTTCACACTGGACACGGGCCGTCTGAACGAGGAAACCTACGAGGTGATGGAACGGCTCCGCGAAAAGTACGGGATTGCAATTGAATCGCAGTTCCCGGAAAGAGAAGCTGTGGAAAAATTGGAAAAGGAAAAGGGATTTTTTTCGTTCCGGCAGAGCATTGAGAACCGCAAAGAGTGCTGCAGTATCCGCAAAGTGGTGCCCTTGAACCGGATGCTCGGTCAGTTGGACGGATGGATCACCGGGCTCAGAAGCGCGCAGTCCATGACCCGCACCAACACTCCGAAAGTGGAAATTGATGTGCCTCGTAAGGGATTGGTCAAAGTCAATCCGCTGATTGACTGGTCCAACGATCAGGTCTGGGACTACATTAAGAAAAACAAAATACCTTACAACAAACTGCACGATACGGGTTATCCGTCTATCGGGTGCGCGCCGTGCACGCGTCCGATTAAACCGGGCGAAGATATCCGCGCCGGACGCTGGTGGTGGGAAAATCCCGAACAGAAAGAGTGCGGGCTGCACGAATCCAAAGCAAAGTAACGCTCTCTGCATATCCGTACTTTTAGGATCAGTCGGCTGGCTTTAGCAATAGCGCTGTCATCACAGACGGCGCTTTTTGCTGTGGAGCCGGACGCGCTCTGCCGCACGATGGAGGGGGCGTGGATACTGGCGGACTCTTACCGCTGTTTTTACCGCGCAACAACTTCTTACGAGGGTAAAATGTCCGTCACTGAAATGCGCTACACATTCCAAAAACCGTGGCGTATCCGCATGGACATTTCAAAACCGCGGAAAGGGGCTGTGCTCATCTACAATCCGGATTTGTCGCCGAAAGTGCGGGTGCGGCCGTTTCCCTCGATGAACTTTATGGTGATGAACTATGACCTGACGGACAAAAAGGTGAGTTCGGATTCCGGCGGGACCATTGACCAGTCGCATCTGGGCGAAAGGATTGAGCGATGGTGTAAAGGGTACCGCGATTCTTTCGAACGGAGCGCCGGCTCAGAGACGATGACCTGGATAGAGAATGGTTCGGTTTACAAACTGACTTTAAGTCCGCAGACCAGACTTCCCGTGAAACTTGAAATCACTGGCGGCAATGCAAAGCGGTCGGAACTGTTCGAGTGGAGTGAAATGGAAATCAACCCGAAACTGCCTGCGGACTATTTTGCGAAGTTTTGACTACTTGTTCGTAAAATACTAGATTATCTCTATGCCTGAAACTTCTGAACTGCTTGCCTATTACCGCTGGCTCTGCGAGCGCACCAATGCGTATATCGGTCAACGTGTGCTGGTGGCGGGTCCGGCCTGCTGGGAAATCGCTTTTCAGCTCGGCTCTCGACGGATGATTGTGGGCGTGGACCGAGAACAGCAGCCCATTGAAATTTTCAACAAGAGATTCATTGACACGAAACATTTTCATGCCAGGCAGTGCGACTTGTCCAACAGTGAATCGTTGACTTTGTCGCAATTCAATCTGGACACGGTGTTTTGTGTGAACGCGCTGGAACGGACCGCGAGTGATTCAATGGCTCTTCAGCACATTCACGATTTGCTTTCTCAGGAAGGGTATGCGATTTTTCTGGTTCCTGCTCTGCCGAGACTGTCGAAGTGGCTGGACCCGACGGGCGCGGTGAGGCACCGTTATTCAAAATCTCAGATTTTGCAAAAGTTGGACCAGCACCGTTTTCATGTGGTGGACCACTTTTATTTCAATTCAATGGGACTGTTTTTCCCGTCGCACAGGACCTATCTGGACCGGCGCTCTATGATTGACCGTCTGGCAGCCAACTGGAATATATGGGAAACCAAAATCCGGCCTCCGCTTGGTCGGTCGCTGGTGGTGATTGCGAGAAAGAAACTGCCGGCGCGGGGGTAGTCCGGGGAAAGCAGGGTGGCAGGCACAGTTTTTAGTTGGGATGACGATTTTCACCCCCACCTGACCTCCCCCGTTAAAGGGGGAGGAACTTAAAGTATTATTTACGGAGACGGTGTCCGGCGGCGCTGACAAGGGTGGATTCGAAAGGATAGTTTTGCACGATTTCTCTGTAAATATTTTCTGCTGCACCCATTCTGCCAAGTTCCTCTGAACCCCGCCCGATAATGTAGAGAGCATGCGCACGTATCTTGGGAAAATCATAAAGTCTTGCCAGGGGTTTTGACTCTTCAATTGATTCGGCGAATTTGCCGGACTCGGACATTGACTGGGCTTCATAAAGCTGCGCAATGTAGGCAAAACGGACTTTCTGTTCGCGCATGAAATCATTCTTTAGACTGCGGAACATGTCAGCCGCACGAGTATACTCGCCGTTGACAAAGGCCGGGTCCCACACCTGACGTATACGCTCTATACTGCCTGCATTATTGGAATCCATTTGAATGCGCAGGTCCGGCATGAATTCTTCCGGCGGACCAAAAATACCGCTTTTCCCTAATCGAGGCGGCGCGTTGGGGTCAATGTTGGTGATCATGACAGTTCCGGGAGGACGATGAGCCCTGAACGGACGGGGCGGATCTTCATTAAATTCTTTGTAACGCGGGTCTTCATACTTGTTGGTATGAAAAAATGCGGACATTTTCTTGCGGACTTCTTCGTCGGACGCGCGAGCGTTGACAGTCTGATGGGCCGAAGCTGGAGATTTTGCGGCAGGGTCAGGTGCTGATTTGGAAATATTGGTTTGTTCAGCGGCATCGGACGCGTCTGACTGGGATTTTTGTGAAGCCATGCGCGTGCCGGCGGCAGTTAAGACCAGACCTGTTTCGGCCTGGATCAGACGCGCGTTCACTTCCATTTCACCATCCAAATCAATGAGCGTGCCGGTAATGATAGCGTCCACGCCGAGAATACTGCCGAGCTTTTTGGCGGATTCCTGGTCAATCATGCCGCTGTGGTGGAGTTTCAGCTCGTGCATGACTTTGTCCAGCAGAGAACGCTCGATGACCTGCAGTTTGCCGATGGTGACGATACGGGTGATGAGCCGTTCAGCCACGATGGTGGATTCCGCGCCTTCAGTTCCGTCGTGAAAGGGAAAGGGGAGAACGGCGATCTGTTTGTTCTTCAGCTTGCCTGAAGACTTCGAGATTTTTTTGGCGATGTTGTCCAGCGGATCGGACCAGGATTGTCCGGCCATTAGGACAATTGCAAGAAAGAGAAATATTTTTTTCATTATAAAGATCCTTTGCCGTTGCATGCTGAACAGGTCTGTTCTCCGGGCGAACCGCGCCCATTGCACGCAGAGCAAGTTTCCTGGCGGTAAGTCTGGCTGAATGAGGTTCCTTTGCCGTTACAGCGGGGACAGACCTGCTCCTGAACGCTCTCGCTGCCTGTGCCGAAACAAAGGTCGCAGACTCTTTTTTCCGACGACGAACCGCCGGTACCATTACAGTCGGGACACGACTGATAAACGCGGGTATCCACACTCCCGCCCGCGCAGTAAGTGCAGGTTTTCTTTGACTGTGAATATCCGCTGCCACCGCAGTTGGAGCATGTGCGGATGAGAGACTGTATCGGCGGTTTGCCTGTTCCGCCGCACACCTGACACCTCTGCGAAACAAGGAGTTGGCCGGTGCCGCTACAATAATTGCATCGGGCGCGATTGACGGCTTCGATACGTCCGGCACCTTCGCACCGGGCGCATTTTTTGCCTGACGCCATTATAGAACCTCTTCCGTAACATTTTCTGCAGGCCGCACCGCTTGTACCCGACCGCATTTTGCCGCTGCCGCTGCAATCCGGGCAAGTGCCGCTTTCCACGGCAGACTTTGAAATTGAGCCGGAGCCGCGGCACCGGTCACACAAAAGTCTGATTTTTCCGTTTCCTCCGCAGGACGGGCAGGACTTGAGCGTGGAAGATTCTGCAGATTGATTCATCTGCTGCATTTTTGATGAACGGGCAAGAGTACGGCGGCTGACGAGTCCTGTTCCACCGCAAAAATAGCAAATATTCGTGACCTGTTCATGCGACGTCATGCGTCCAATACCGACGGCGATAGGCACTTTCACTGTGATTGAACCTGTGCCTGCGCAGACCGGGCAGGGAATGTTCGGCAGCATGGGCCTCACGCCGAATTCCCAGGCAAGCACACTGCCGGCTATCAACAAAACGATGGCTGCGATTTTTCCAAAAGACATTATTGTTTTCTCCCTGCGTCTGATTCCCGGAGCCAATAGACTTTGCCGTCTGCGACTTCGATTTCAAATGTTACCTGGTTTTCGCAGATGGCTGGTTCGGACACCACCTGGCCGGTGACGCAATCGAACTTCGCATAATGGAGCGCGCAGGTGATAACGCCGTTACCGTCAAGTTTGCCGGTATGGAGAGGGTAACCGGAATGCGCGCAGGCCGCGTCGAGCAGATGATATTTGCCGCGGTGTTTCACCACCAGGAGCCATTGATGTCTTTTTTTCGGCAACGAAGCAAACTCGACTTTTAAGCCGCGCATCTGACCCTCTTTAAGGTCTGCTTCGCAGACGTAGACGCGTTCGGTCACTTTATCCATTTTACAAAAAAATCGAGGATACGTTTTTTGTATTCATCTTCGGCCAAAGTGCGCGCGTCGCCGTGGTCTGCGCCGGGGACGACCCAGATTTGTTTGGGTTCATGCGCCGCATCGTACAGCGCCTGACCTTCGGACGGCGGCATCCGGGCATCTGCGCCGCCCTGAATAATGAACAGCGGGCGCGGCGAAATCTGGCCGACCCAGTGGATGGGGGAACAAGGTTCCGGGTCGAACCTCAGCCGTTTTCTGGTGAACCAAAGTGTGAGCGGCACGGCAAATCCCGGCACTCCGTAAAAAATCTTGGCGAACCGTTTTACCGTCTCGTTGTACGATGTGAACGGGCTCTCAGCAACTACTGCGCGAATGTCCTTCACTTTAGCAGCGCCGCTGATGGCCACTGCTCCGCCCATGGAAAAGCCATAAACTCCAAGCGAAACGCACGTGGCGGATTTTTCGGTTTTCAGCCATGAGATCACGGACTCAAAATCACTGATTTCAAGGCAAGTGAGCGAAGTCTTGTTGCCGCCGGATTCACCGTGATTGCGGAAATCAAAGTAAACGAGGTTGAACTGTTCCGCGAGAAATACGGTGGCGGCAAGCGCGTCGCTCCGGTTCGCGCCCCATCCGTGCAGAGCCACAATTGTCCGGTCTGTTTTTCGACGGGCAGGCACGAGCCAGCCGTTCAGTTCAGTGCCGTCGCGGGAATAGATTTTGAAGGATTCGAATTCGTATCCGAACGAGCGCGGGTTGAAGTCAAGCGGGTAACGCGGCAGTTTCATGATCAAGCTGGAAGAAATGAATCCCCATGCTACAATCATTACCGCAAGTATTCCAGCTATTGCCCAGAGCAAGGAAACTTTCCGGTTAAAAAGCGCTCGGACCCTCTGGAGCACGGGGGCTTTTCATCAAGAGGCGGAAATGGGTTTGCCGGATGACTTGGATGCAGCGTCCGGTTTGGTTTTTGCAGGCGGCGCAGGGTATTTGCCCTGCCGCACATCGTCGCTGAATTCGCGGACTGCTTTGCGGATAGTGGATTTCAAGTCTGCGTACTGACGGACAAATTTGGGAACAGCTCCTTCCGTAAGACCGAGCAGATCGTCAATGACCAGGACCTGCCCGTGGCAATATGGGCCGGCTCCGATACCGATGGTAGGGACGGAATCTTTGCGGGGGATTTCCGCTGCGAG
>CAYHWZ010000144.1:0-6313 GCA_964359975.1 uncultured Elusimicrobia bacterium
GAAACTCCTGCTGCACATTCGGTAAATGTTTCGGACGCGGCAAAAGCGGACTATGCAAAGTCGTGCGCTTCGTGTAACGGCAAGGACGGGAAAGGCAATGCTGCGATGGCAAATGTGTTCAAAGTGGCAGCGGCTGCGCTGGATCTGGTGGATGCGGACACTTTGGGTAAATCTGACGCGGACTTGAGCAAGGTCACTGCGGACGGACTCAACAAGATGCCTGCGTACAAGAGTAAACTTACAGACGCGCAGATTGCGGATATTGTGGCGTATATCAGGTCGCTCAAATAGGATTATCACGGGTGAAAAATCCGGGTATGGGAACGGTATAGTGACCTGACGGTCGGAAGATAGAGTAAGAGTACAAGGTTAGGGCCGTTCCTTTAATGAGAGAACGGCTCTAATTTTATCAGGGAACAATGTGCAGATGGGGGAAAGTGAAACAGTTTTCACCCCCACCTATCCTCCCCCCTCGAGGGGGAGGTAATCAGAAAAGGCAACTCGGGGAACTAATATGCGTAGATACTGGTTTCTTTTTATACTATTCATTTTTCTCTCGGTGCCGGTACGGGCTGAGGATAATGACGTCTGCCTTTCGTGTCACGGTCAGAAAATGGACGGTATTCCATTCGTGAATCAGAAAGAGTTTGCGGGTTCGATTCACGGCGGGAACTTGTGCATTTCCTGTCATGCGGACGCTGAAGTGATACCGCATCCGCAGAAATTGGCGCCGGTTTCGTGCGGGATGTGTCACAGGATTGAGACGGAAATTTATCTGCGCTCGGACCACGGGCGGGCTCTGGCGCGCCATAAGAGCGAGGCAGCGACCTGCACTTCGTGTCACGGGAAAACGCACACTCTGCTTTCTTCCCGAAACGAGAAGTCGCCTGTCCACAGAAAAAATCTGCCGCAGACATGCGCCAACTGCCACGCGGACAAAGAGAAGATGTCGAAGATTCAGCTTTCCGAGAAAGAACCGTTCGACACGTATCTGCACAGTGTTCACGGACAGTCGTTCAAGGAGGGCAACCGGAACGCGGCGATTTGTTCGGATTGTCACGGGACGCACGACCTGCATGCCGCATCCAATCCTGATTCGAAAATTTACCGTGCGCGTGTGCCGGCAACCTGCGGGAAATGTCATGAGAATGTGCAGTCTGTTTACAACCGCAGTATTCACGGTAAAGCTGTGGCTGCGGGCATCAAGGAAGCGCCGGTGTGCACGGACTGTCATGGGGAACATACTATCCGGGCGGTAAAAGACCCCAGCTCAACTGTTTGGAAAGGGGCGGTCACGCGGACGTGCGCGGGGTGTCACAGTTCGGAAAAATTAACGCGCAAGTTCGGACTGCCTGCGGACCGATTGGCAACTTTTCAGGATTCGTATCACGGGCTGGCGGGTAAAGGCGGGGATTTCACTGCGGCAAACTGCGCGTCCTGTCACGGCTGGCATGATGTGCTGCCTTCATATGATACGGGTTCGTCCATTCATCCGAAAAATCTGCCGCAGACTTGCGGGAAATGTCATCCGGGCGCGCAATCGAAGCTGGCGCAGGGAACGATTCACGGCGGGAGCAAGGTCAGGAAACATTTTGTTTTGGGATGGGTGGAAACTTTTTATTTGTTCCTGATTCCGCTTGTCATCGGCGGGATGCTGCTGCACAATATTACCGACTATTGGCGCAAGGCGCTGATGTACCCGGCGGGTCACGAGCATGCGGGGCACGGGTTCGGCACGCTGAGGATGAACGGGAATGAGCGGATTCAGCATGCCTTACTGATGACAAGTTTTATAGTGCTGGCGTACAGCGGATTTGCGCTCAAGTTCCCGGATGCATGGTGGGCGGAACCGTTTCAGGCAACGGGAGGAGAGTTGGCGCGCAAGTCTGTGCACCGGTGGACGGCGCTCTGCTTTTCGCTGGTCGGGATTTATCATATCGGGTATATGGTATTGACGCGGAGGGGACGGTTTATGCTAAGGCACCGGCTGATGCCGAAACTCAAGGACTTGTTTGACCCGGTCCGGCTGATGATGTTCAATGTCGGCATCTCGCAGAAAAAGCCGAAGATAGCGTACCCTTCCTATATTGAACGCTCGGAGTACTGGGCGCTGGTGTGGGGCTCTATCATCATGATTGCGACAGGCGCGCTGTTGGTGTTCAATGACTACACGCTGAAGAATTTTCCGCTGTGGGTGGCGGATCTGGCGACGATGATTCATTTTTATGAGGCGATACTGGCGTGTCTGGCGATTTTGGTGTGGCATTTTTACTGGACGATTTTTGACCCGGAAGTTTATCCGATGAACTGGAGCTGGATATCGGGGCGGGTACGGAGAGGAAAAAAATGAAAGCGGGATTTTGGGCAGCGGTGATGATGGCGGTACTGCTGAACAGCGGGCCGGCATGGTGCAAGAAAAAGCCGGCGCAGAAACCGGACGCGAAGAATGCGGCAACCGCGGTGCGCAATGCGGAATTGTCCGCAGTAAGTGTGATGTCTGCCACCACCACGTCTGTGCTCGTTGAAACCACGCCGGGAGGGTTCCGCAAAGTTTCGCTGGAAGAAGCGAGGAAATATTTTGATGAAGGGAAGGCGATTTTTGTGGACGGGCGCGCGCCGATGTCGTATGAAGTGAGACATGTGAGCGGCGCGGTGAACTGTTCGCTCGGCGATTTTGAAAAACAGAGCGCGGAACTGAAATCCAGGGCAGCGCTGGACCGGCAGATAATTGTTTATTGCGGCAGTGAAACGTGCGGGTTGGCGGACCGCATTGCGCGTCAGTTGACGGAACAGGGGTTTACCAATGTCGCAGTGTTTGCGGAAGGGTGGCAGGCGTGGGTAAAGGCCAACTATCCGATGGTGCCGTGATGGGAACGTCAACAGCCACCCCCTTGTGTTCCCCCTTTTCAAGGGGGAAAGAAAAGGGGTTTGAAGTGATATGATGCGTCAGGCATTTTTGCTTTATTCGAGGATTTTTCTCGGCGCGATGTTTTTTCTTTCATCCTTGGGGAAAGTGACGGACGTGAAAGGGTTTGCAGTGGCGGTGGGGGACTACAAGATGCTGCCGGAAAGCGCAGCGCTGCCGTTCGCATATACACTGTCGTGGACAGAACTGGTTTTGGGTGTTATACTGCTGTTTGGGGTCCGTCTGAAAGAGGCGGGGATACTGTCAGTGATTTTGACCGCTGTTTTTCTGATTGCAGTGAGTGTCAGTCTGGCGCGGGGACTGCAGATAGATTGCGGATGTTTTGATGTGCCGCTTTTCGGGCCGTCAACCATCGGTTGGCACACGGTTTTAAGGAACATTATTTTAGTGGGATTATCTCTGGGTATTGTGAGGAGCGCGCATGGAACCTGAACAGAACGGACAAAAACCGGACTATCAAAACCGCTGGTGGTGGAAACTGCTGTATATGCTGGGAATATACACGGAATTCGGCAAACCGCGGAGGTTCGCATTGCGTCTGCGCCGGCGGCTGGCTTATGTTCTGGGCGTTGCGGTGTTGGTCGGACTTGTATCATTGTTTGGATTGGTGAAATATTCCGAGAGTCCGATGTTCTGCAATTCGTGTCACATTATGGAACCGTATTACAAGGCGTGGGCCGGGTCCAAACATAACAACGTGGCCTGTGTGGAGTGTCATTATCCGCCGGGTGAAACCCAGACACTGCTGTGGAAAAAATTCCAGGCCGTGTCGCAGGTGGTGAAATATGTGACGCGCACTTATTCATCGAAACCGTTTGCGGAAGTGGAAGACAGCGCCTGTCTGCAATGTCATTCCACGCGTTTGCTCGAGGGTAAACTAGTGACGAAGCGCGGCATTCACTTTGACCATAAAGCGCATCTGACCACCGCCCGGCGCGACCGCAAACTTTCCTGCACTTCCTGTCACGCTCAGATGGTCGTCGGAAACCACATGGAGGTGACATGGAACACCTGTTATCTCTGTCATTTTAAGGGCAAGCAGGAAGGCCGTGAATTCAGCCCTATCGGCGGATGTCTATCCTGTCACAGTCTGCCGGACAAAGATTATCAGTTGGGCAACATGGTTTACAATCACAAGGATTTTTCCGGTAAACGCGGAGTGAACTGCCTCGACTGTCATCAGGACGTGGTGCAGGGCAAGGGCGACGCTCCGAAGGAACGCTGTTTCACCTGTCACAACCAGCCGGAAAAACTGGCGAGGTACAATGACATGACTTTCATTCACGAAAATCATATCACCAAACACAATATTGCCTGTTATCATTGCCACACGGACATGCAGCACAAAGTCTCGATGCCGGGAAAAAAGGAACTGGCGTACGATTGTTCGGTATGTCATTTGAGCAAACATACGGGACAAAAGGACTTTTACAAAGGTATCGGTGCAAAGGGAGTGCCGGACATGCCGAGCCCGATGTATTTGTCGAACGTGGACTGCGTCGGGTGCCACATGACCAAAAGCGCGCATGAAGGCGCTGAACACTACAAAGGAGACACATACGGAGGTTCGCCGGAAGATTCGTGCGTGAAATGTCACGGGGAAAAATACCGCGGCATGACCACCAACGCGAAAACCGTGATTGCCGACGGGCTCAAGTCGGTGAAAGCTAAGCTGGCGCAGGCAAGGGAACTGAGCGCAAAGAGCGCGGTATCGGAGAGCGAGATGAAGGCGGTGCGCAAATTGCTCGACGATGTCAACCATAATGTGGAATTTGTCGAGACTGCGCATCCGGTGCACAACATCTATTATGCGGCGCAGGTTTTGCGCAAGAGCGACCAGATGCTGGACCAGGCGGGGAAAAAGGCATCGCTGAACTTGACCGACATTTCGGAAACACCGCTGATGAGCGGCGGGTTCTGCGCGACGATGTGTCACCAGAACGTGGGAGTAAAAGTGCCGCCGGAATTTGTGAAAGTGAAAGGCAAGACTATGCCGCACCTGGCGCACACGCAGATGATGTCGTGCACCAAATGCCACGAGTTCGGTTCGCACAAACAAGTGAAGATGAAATTTACCAAGGAGGATTGCGCTGCCTGCCATGCAAACTAAAATAAAGCTGTGGAGTGGATGCACGATACTGCTGTGCGCCGGATTTGTCTGGCACATGGCTGTGAGTCCGGGATTTGCCGCTGACAACAATTGTATCAAGTGTCATGAAAGCATGGTGCAGCAGGACGACGCTCATCCGGCGCACAGTTTTGCCGAATGGCAGAAATCGATTCATGCCAAACGCGGATTGTCGTGCAATGTTTGTCACGGTGGAAACACGCAGACTGATGAAAAGGCAGCCGCTCACCAGGGCATCGTTCATTCTTCCGATCCGTCGAGCCGCATTTATTTTGACAAGATACCGGAAACCTGCGGATCCTGCCACACAAAGGAACTGAAAGGGTTCAAAGAGTCCGTGCACTACAAGGAACTGGAAAGCACCGGGCGCGGACCGAACTGCGTGACCTGTCACGGGTCCATGGCCACGCGCCTGATGACTCCGCGCGAAATGGAAAGTATCTGCACGCTCTGTCACCGCCGTCCCACGCAGGCGTACGCCGCGCTCCTGACACTGCAGAGTTCGCAGAAACTGCTGACCCAACTTGAAGAACAGCTTAAACAGATGCAGGGACAGCCCGCGGACGTTGCCGGACAGATTGCGGACCTGGACAAGGCGCGTCAATCATACCGGGACGCGCTGGTGACATGGCACACATTCGATATGTCCAAAGTTTCCGCACAGGCGCGGACAATCAACCAGACAATCCGCAATGCGATGCACGAACTTGAACTGAAAAAAGTCAAGAAAGAATCTCCCGCAAAGGAAAAGGGCAGGTAACCCAATGGAAAAAGAATCTTTTGAAGTTGAAGAACTGAGCAGGCGGACATTTCTGACGCGGCTGATAGGTCTGATGGGCGGACTTATCACGCTGGTGATGGGCGGAGCGGGCACATTATATTTTGCGTCGCCTCTTTGGCAGAAAAAAGAAGAACCGTGGGTGGATATAGGACCGGTGAAAGATTTTCCGGTGGGCGCACCGGTCAAGGCGGATTTTGCCGTGCGGAAAAGAGAGGCATGGACCACGATTGAAAGCAAGGCGTCGGCCTGGATAGTGACTGCGGACAGAAAAGAATTCATTGCGTTTGATCCGAAGTGCACGCATCTGGGATGCCCGTACCGATGGAACGGCGAGCGGAACCAGTTCCTCTGTCCGTGCCACACGGCGGCGTTCGGTATTGACGGGCGGGTGATTTCAGGTCCGCCGCCGCGCGGACTGGACCGGTACGGGACAAAAGTGGTGGGCGGACGATTGTTTATCCTGCCTCAGGTGGGCGCA
>CAYHWZ010000145.1:0-6266 GCA_964359975.1 uncultured Elusimicrobia bacterium
TGACGGTGGAAGGTGATGGCGAAGCGGTGGGCTTCGTCGCGCGCAGACTGGAGGATACGCAGGGCCGCGGAATCTCTCGGGAGGCGGACAGATTCGGACTTGCCAGGCAGGAAAATCTCCTCGTCCTGTTTGGCAAGCGAGCAGACGGGAATTTTGCGCAGTCCTTTTTTGCGCAGAACTTCCAGAGATTCCAAAGCTGCAGCAAGCTGGCCTTTGCCTCCGTCGATAAGAATCAGGTCCGGGGGTCTTTGTTCTTCGCTGAGCACGCGGGAATAGCGGCGCAGGACGGCCTCTGCAATCATGGCAAAATCATTGGGTCCGGAGACAGTCTTGATTTTAAACTTGCGGTAGTCGGACTTTTTGGGTTTACCGTTTTCAAATACGATCATCGAGGCCACAGGTTCGGCGTACTGGATATTGGAAATGTCGAAAGTTTCTATACGTACCGGAGGTTTGTCCAGACCAAGGACCTTTTGCAGTTCAGTCACAGCGCGGCTTTCGCTGACGCGTCCGGCGACGGATTGCTCGTCGATTTCGCGGGTGGTGACGCGCTCGAAGACATTGGTGAGAGAATGCGCCTGGTCGCGCAACTGCGCAGCGCGCTCGTATTGAAGATTGCCGGAAAGAAGTTTCATTTCACGTTCCAACTGACTGCGGAGCGCGGCAAAGTTACCTTTGAGAAACAGCGCGCATTTTTGCGCTATCTGCATATACCCGCCGCGTGAGACTTTTTTTATGCACGGAGCCGGGCACTCGCCGGTGTGCAGGTACAGACAGGATTTCACTTTTTTGTAGAGCGCCGGCTGAGACTGCTGGAGCCCCCCATCGGCATTGATGTCCTGTTTGCGGAACGGGAACCGGCAGGGTCTTAGCGGGAATATCTTGCGGCGCCAAAAAGTGCGGAGCAGACCTTTGACCGAATTGACGTTCGGAAACGGTCCGAAATAGCGGCCTCTGTCTTTTTCGCGTTTGCGGGTGAGAATAAGGCGCGGATAATCTTCATTCAAAGTCAGTTTGATGTACGGGTAAGATTTGTCGTCGCGCCACATGGTGTTGTATTCTGGCTGGAACTTGCGGATGAGGCGCTGTTCGAGAATGAGCGCGTCTTTTTCTGTCGGAACAGGGATATAGTCCACTTGCCGGACGAGAGTGACAAGAGCGGCGATTTTGGGAGGCAATGATTTGTTCTGAAAATAAGATGAGACGCGTTTTTTCAGCTCTTTTGCTTTACCGATATAGAGCAGGTTGGCCTGACTGTCGCGCATGAGATAAACGCCGGGCGACAGGGGCAGGTGACTGAGTTGGGGAGTGTCAGTCGTCAATGTTTTCGCGCGGGCCGAAAGTCTGCAGGAGCCAATCGGATTCTTCCATACGCAGGAGGCGGGAAACGGCCAGAAACAGCAGTCCGCCGCCGGGCACTCCGATAACGACGAGCCAGGTCTTGCCGAGATCGCTGCCGAAATAGAGAAGACCGAAAAGCGCCAGGGACATGACTGCGCAGGCAGTGAGCGTTTTACCCAGTCCGGAAAGCACAGAAATGTCTCCTATCCGTCGGGCTTGAGGGTTTTGGGCGTGAACATTCTTGCGCAGGATGAACAGAAGCGTGCAGTCATTGATCCATGATGCGATAGAAGTGGCCACAGCCAATCCTCCGACGCCGAAAGGCCTCATCAACAAAATGCAAAGCACAACATTGATGGTAACGCAGGAGATGGAAACGCGGACAGGTATCTTTGGGTTCTGCATGGAATAAAATGCGTTGGCAAACACTTTGGTGAGAGAGTACGCAATAAGGCCTGCACAATATCCCTGGAGCGCGCGCGCAGTAAGGAGAGCCGCTGCAGGCGTAAAGCGTCCGTGCTGAAACAACAGCTCGACAATCGGACGGGCCAGTATCATCAGTCCCAGCGACGCAGGCAGGATGGTATAAAAAATAATGCGCATGGAAGAATTCACAATACCTGCGAGCTCGTCATAGTTGCGCTCAGCAGAATTGGCAGACATGGCCGGCAATGTGACCATGGCCACAGAGACTCCGAAAAGCGCCAGAGGCAACTGCATGAGCCGGTTGGAATTATACAATGCAGTGACAGAGCCCTCGACGAGAAAAGTGGCGCAGATAGTGTCCACGAACGCATTGATCTGGTCCGCAGACAATCCTATCAAGGCCGGGAGCATCAGCACGGAAACTTTTTTTACGCCGGGATGGCTCCAGTTCCATTTCCACGACAATCGGAATTTTTCCTTTTTAAGCTGAGGGAGTTGGACAGCGAAATGAGCTGCGCCTCCTGCCACAACGGCCACGGTGAGACCCAGGAGCTGTGCATCGGGCTGCAGATGCCGGACAACTATGAGCATGTAAAGGATTTCGGCGACAGAGAGAGAGGCGGGAGCAAGCGCGGACAGAAAAAAATGGTTTAGACTGTTCAGCACACCGCTCAACAGGGCCGCAAGCGCGATGAAAAGAAAGAACGGGAACATCCAGCGAGTGAGAAGGACTGTGAGCTGGAACTTTTCCGGAACGGTTTCGAATCCGGGCGCGATCAGACGGACTATCTGCGGTGCGAATATGATGCCGGCGGCTGTAACCGCGATCAGTATGACCAGCATGCAGGTGTAAAGTGAACTGAGAAAATCCTGGACCTCGTCGTGAGTACGGGTCTTGAGCGTTTCGGAAAATACCGGCACGAACGAAGAGGTGAACGCGCCCTCGCCCAGCAGACGGCGGAACAGATTCGACGTACGGAACGCGGTATAGAACGCGTCGGTGACATGTTCCCCGCCGAAAATGTGCGCCACAAGAGCGTCGCGCGCGTAGCCGAGAATACGCGAGATGAGCGTGGCGGAGGTGAAGCGCCCGACTCTGCGCGTGAGTTTGGCCGTGTTTGGCGTCATGCGTGCTCGGTCACGAAAACTGCGATTTGACTTGGCTGACTTTTTATCATATAATCTTTTTTCTATGGCAAAACTTAAGACAGGACGTCATACTTCTGCAATAAAGGAACTGCGCAAACGGGACCGCCGCGCTACGCATAATCGTCAGATCAAAGTCCGCATACGCACGCTCGTAAAACAACTCGAGCTGGCTGTGTCGAACAAGAAAGTGGACGAAGCGAAGAAACTCCTGCCCGAATGTTTTTCGGCTTGGGACAGGGCGGCCAAAGTAGGTGTGGTTCATAAGAGCGCTGCTTCCCGTAAAAAGGCTCGCCTTTCTACAAAAGTGTACCGTCTAACGGCCGCGCCGGCCGCTGCTGCATAACAGCAACAACCGCTCAAAAACAGCTGATTCTGTTCCGTGACCGGACTTGAGGAGGAGGTCTGCTTTTTTGATCTCCCGAAACAGGTCCGCTTCTTTTCCTTCCGGCAGACCATTGACTGAATCCGCATTACGTTTGCATGCATTGGCCAGAAGGTTCAGCATGCGGATGGGTTCTTCCCCCTGACTGAGACAATGTTCCAAAATTGCGCCGGCTTTGCGGAACTGTCCCTTATCCAGATGTTCGGCAAAATCCCACGGTGAACTTTCGCGCGAAAAACTCATGGTTTCTTTGACGTCCTGAACTGCGGCTTCATTCCGTTCGCCGATAAAGAGCACCAGTTTGTCCAATTCGGTGGAGAGTTCTGATAAAGAATCGCCGCCTTCCTGAGAGAGCAGAGCTGCCGCGTCGCGCGTGATGGTTTTCCCCTTTTCCTTCATTTTGGATTCGATCCATGCCGGGCGGCGGTCTTCGTACGGTTTCCAACATTTAACCAGAACACCATTTTTTGCCGCAACGGACGGCAGAGACTTGCGCATAAAAGTCTCGTTGGGTCTTGCCAGCCAGAGCAGGGTCAGGCAAGTGGACGGGTTGGGCGCGGCGCAATATTCGGAAATATATTCCTGACCGGAATCAGACAATTTTTCGGCGCGGTGCACGGTGGTCATTTTCATTTCCGACGAGAGAGGGAGCGTCTGGCAGGATTCCACTATTTTTTCCGCTGAGTCGCGGTCGCCGTAATATTTTGACTGGTTAAAATCAGGGTTCTGGTCACCGAAACGTTTGATGAAGGCGGTTTTGAGACGATGATGACATTCCTGCACAAGCGTTTCCTCATCGCCTGCGAAGACATAGACAGGCGCGAACTTTTCGGATGCGGACGGTTTTTGGGAAAACTGCTGTACGTCGAAAATCACTTGATGGGCGCTTTGCCTGCGGGTCCGCTCTGGGGGATTCTTTTCTGCAGTTCGCCGGTCACAGAACCGAAACCTTCGATGGTCCTTTTGAAAACATCTCGGGACAGTTTGTCCCAGATAACTCCGCGCGCCTCTTCCTCGGTGATACCGCCGGAACGCCCTTCGGTCGGGTAACGATGGACGCCCGGCAGGGAGGATTCCTGCCAGATGATACGGTTTTCAACTTTATCCCAGAATCTGATATTGACCAGTACCCAGAGTTTACGTTCCTGCACGATACCGTTTTCGTCATACGAGACCGGCTGGTTGATGTAGCGGTCAATTTCGGCTATAAGCACTCCGTCGGCAAGGTCTGCGCTGACGAGAGGATATTGTCCGCCGCGGGTGAACTCTTCCTGTAATTTCAAGGCAAATTTATCTTCGAGTCCGTAGAACTGTGTGTTATTTTTAATCGGCTGAAGACCGATATTATGAATATGTTGAGGCAGGATGATGGCTGCGGGAGTGTAATGGTACGGGCATGCGGTCAGGAGCAATGCGGCTGCTGTCAGACTGAGAAAATTATATATCAGTGTTCTATTTTTCATGATTTTGTCCCCATTGGCGCGCTTTCCTGGTCAGCGACGAAATTGATGAGTTTGCCGGGCACGAACCTGTGTGAACGGATCTGGATTTGCGAGCCGCGTTCGAGCAGGGCTTGTTTTGCCGCAGCCACTGCCTTATTTTCGTCACGCGCATCCTGCGACGGCAAGGTGAACCGCGCTCTCAATTTTCCGTTGACCTGCACTACGATTTCGGCTGTTTCCTCTTTCAATTTATCCTCGGAATACGGCGGGTAAGGCATTTTTTCCAGAGAAACAGTTTCGCCGAGACGTTCCCACACATCGGAGCTGAGATGCGGGGCAAAAGGGAACAGGAGCCGCACAAGAATTTTAAAAGATTCGCGTGAGGATGTGTTGCCGAGTCCGGGATAATCCGAGAGTACGTTGAGCAGTTCCATCAATGCGGAAATGGCGGTGTTGAACTGGAATCCGCGTTCAATGTCGTCTTTGACTTTCTTAATGGTCTGATGTGTTTTGCGTTCAAGCGCGGCTGTTGCGGCTTGAGCGCCGTTTGTATCAGCCGGGGCGGGTTTTCCCTCGATAAATGGTTTGGACATGCGCCAGATTCTGTTGAGAAAACGCCAGCATCCCTGCACGCCTTCTTCGGACCATTCGAGCTGGTTTTTAGGCGGTGAGGCAAAGAGCACAAAGAGACGGGCGGTGTCTGCGCCGTGTTCTTTGACCATGTGTTCCACAGCTACGATGTTGCCTTTGGACTTGGACATGGCGCTGCCTCCGAGGGTGACCATTCCCTGGGTGAGCAGATTTTCGAACGGTTCCTTCTGGCTGACGTATCCCATATCAAAAAGCATTTTATGAAAAAAGCGGGAATAGATGAGGTGCATGCAGTCGTGCTCGATACCTCCGATGTACTGGTCCACGGGCAGCCAGTGGTTGACTTTGGCGGAATCGAACGGCAACTGATTGTTGCGCGCGTCGCAGTAACGGAGAAAATACCAGGATGAGTCCATGAACGTGTCCATGGTATCGGTTTCGCGGCGGCCGGGACCGCGGCATTGAGGGCATTCGGTCTCGACAAATTGTGTCACTGCGGCAAGGGGCGAATCGCCTTTTCCGGTTAATTTTACGTCGGAGGGGAGTTCAACGGGCAGGGACTTTTCGTCCGCGGGTTGGGTTCCGCACTTTGGGCAATAAATGATGGGGATGGGCGTGCCCCAATATCTTTGACGGCTGATGAGCCAGTCGCGGATACGGTATGTGATACTCTTTTTACCAAGGTTGGATTGGGCGAGCCATGCCGTGACTTTTTCCACTGCATCTTGCGACGGAATGCCGGTGAACTGGCCTGAATTGACCAGAGAGCCCTCGCCCTCATACGCCTGGGCGCTGATATCTGCTGGATTTTTTTCGTTGCGGATGACTTCCACGATGGGAATTTTATATTTTGTTGCAAAATCAAAATCGCGCTGGTCGTGTGCAGGCACGGCCATGATGGCTCCGGTACCGTAATCGCTGAGCACGTAATCGGC
>CAYHWZ010000146.1:0-6253 GCA_964359975.1 uncultured Elusimicrobia bacterium
CGCTCATTATACTATTTTTATCGTACGCGTACGATAATTCATGTGCAGAGGTCTTGAATGTGCAGTTTCTGCGGGGAAAACCACCAGTACTGAGGCATTGCCATCCGGGCGGATAGTATTTTCCACAGCAGTAGATGATAGTAAAAACCTGTGGGCACACCCAACAACAGTCCGACAACAATCAAAGCCACTCCCCACTGAAACCAGACCACGCTCTGGAACGAACTCATCAGACGCGCAGCGGCCAACAGAGCGACTATTCCAAGAGCCAATAGTGATTCGAGCATGGGAATTTTCATTATACCAGTTTGCGGCAGCAAAGGGGCGCATGTGTCCCAACGGACCAAACTAAATCGGTTTACTCTGGCCAAACCGTTGCAAGTCTGATTTTCGGTGGGGGCTGAGCCGCAATATCTGCCGAAATCAGGAGGATGGACTGAAAATGAAAAACGTGAGTAATTGGCGCAAAGTAGTCCAGATTGTCGCTGGGATTTGCTTGTCGTATTGGGGAGCTATGAGGTCAGAGTGGTGGATGGTATTGGGGTTTGTGCCACTGCTGAACGCGCACCTTGACTGGCACTCGTGGTTCGCGGTATTCAAAGCGCCGGAAATCAACATGAACCTGCAAAGAGCCCGTCCGCGCAAAATCTATCAGCGATGGAGTCTCCCGCGCGCCGCTTGACCTGATTCAAGACGGTTAAAGTCATCTTTAGTATCCGGACCTGAACCGGTAAATTCAGGGGAAAGACAGTGACCGCGTTGACCGTGAACGCGCGGTCTGTTGCGCATTTTCGTACGCGCCCGATATGACTTATCCTGCAAGTTCCACGGACAGCCATACCAAACCCCCTCCATCATCCCAGGGCACTGAAAGACGCCGCGCTTTGAGAGGTTTTTCACAGAATGAATACGAGATTATGGCAGTTGCCATTGTCTTTGTTTCAGAAGCAACGCTCATGCTGGTACTGCCGCATTTTGAAAGCGGTCATCACTGGCTGGTCATGATTGCGGATACGGTTATTTTGTCCGTCATCGTGCTCCTGGTTCTGCGGATACTCGTGTTCGGATTCGCGGTAAAGGACCTGCAGTTCATTACCGGTACGTATGACCAGCTGAGAAGCGAGATTGGACTGCGCAAACAGGCCGAATCTGAACTGCTTAAACTCCGCAAAGTTGTGGAACTGTCCGGCGAAGTGGTTTTTCTCACTGACCGCGACGGTTTATTCAACTACATCAACCCTGAATTCACCAGACTGTACGGATATTCCGCTGACGAAGTCGTGGGCAAAATGACGCCGCGCATATTGAAAAGCGGGAAAATGGGCACTGACCACTATGAGATATTCTGGGACACTCTGCGCAAGAAACAGGTGACGAGACTGGAATTCATCAATAAAACAAAGTCAGGAGAATTCATCCAGATAGAGAATTCCGCCAATCCCATTCTCGACGATACGGGAGAAATCATCGGGTATCTGGCCATTCAGCGCGACATTACCCATCGCAGGCAGGTGGAGGAACAACTCCGGCAGGAAAGCTATTTCACATCCACGCTCATACAGAATTCGCCCACATTTGTGATTGTTGTCGATGATTTGGGAAAGATCATACTGGTAAACCGCGCCGCGCTGGACGCACTGGGATACACAATTTCGGAACTTGTGGGAAAACCTTTTATAAGCGCCATTATACCGGAATCCGAGAGAGACAGCATAGAGAAATTGTTCCGCCGGTATCTGGAAACCTCCACACCTTCCATCATCGAGAACACTCTTATGGCAAAGAACGGGACCAGGATAACTGTCGAGTGGCACGGCCAGATCGTGCGAAAGCCCGACGGAAAGTTCCATTACATGATCGGATTCGGTGCAGACATTACGGAACGCAAACGACTGGAAGAACTCCTGCTTCAGGTCAATGAAACCATTCAGCAGGAACTGGGTCAGGTACTGCACGACAGTCTGGGACAGGAACTCACCGCAATCACCTATGCCACAAAACTGCTTGAACGGAAACTGGCAGAAAAAAAAATACCGGAATCAAAGGAAGCATCCGAGATTGTCAAATCCGTGAGCGAAGCCATTGAGGAAGTGCGGAACCTTTCCAGAGGACTTTACCCGGTTGACCTGGGAACAGGAGGATTCGCTTCAGCGCTTCAGCAGTTGGCGGCGGGAACAGAACACAATTTCAATGTACCTTGCACGGTAACGAATGATGCTGCGGACCTTCAGATGCCAGACAGCACAGCCATTCATCTATACAGAATAGCGCAGGAATCCGCGCTGAACGCCGTGAAACATGCCAAGGCACGGAGCATTTCCATACAGCTTGGACATGCGCATGGCACGCTTTTTCTGAATGTGTGTGATGACGGAATCGGGATGCCGGACCTTGCTGAAAGCCGTTCAGGTCTCGGCATTCATATCATGCGGTCCAGAGCCAAACTGATCGGAGCAACGATTTCATTTCAGCATCCTGAGACGGGAGGCACGGTGGTTTCCTGCGTAATGGACGGCGTAAAGGCGGTGTCATCATGAAATCTGAGATAAATGCGCCGGAAGAAAAAAGAACGCGCGTGATGATTGTGGACGACCACGCGATTGTCCGAGCCGGTCTGAAACGGCTGATAGAAGAAGAGTCGGACTTCACAGTGTGCAGTGAAGCATCTGACGGACCGCAAGCTCTGGAAATGCTCTCCGCGGACAAACCGGACATTGTCATTGTGGACCTCGGACTGCCCGGTATGAGCGGGCTCGACCTCATTAAGAACCTGCTGAACCGCGAACAGACTCCGCGCATACTGGTCATCTCCATGTACGACGAGTCCATCTACGCCGAGCGGGTGCTGCGAGCCGGCGCAAAAGGTTATCTGATGAAAAAAGAATCAGCTGAAAAAGTGATAACTGCTCTACGCAGAGTGCGGGAGGGAAAACTTTATGTAAGCGACATCATTGCGGACAAGATAATCAACCGGATTTCCGTCAAAGATCAGCCGCCGGGGCGCAGTCCCATTGACCTACTGAGCGACCGCGAACTGCAGATATTTCAGCTGATCGGGAAGGGTCTCAAATCAGGCGAAATCGCCAAGCAGCTGTCTTTGAGCGTGAAAACAATTGAATCGCACCGTGAACAACTGAAGATGAAGCTTAAACTGGAAAGCGCATCTTCCCTTGCGCAGTTTGCCATAGAGTGGCGGCGCACGTGGGGTACCAATTAGCCGGGCGGGGGATAGGGGGATTCCCCTATGATATTTTCAGTTCTATTGGGCGGGGAAAATGAAGTTATTCCCCGATTTTAAAAAGAAGAAACAACCGCTATAATTGTTTAGGAATATTATATCTACTGATCAGCGAGCAGTGCTGTGTCACAGGGGGAGTTATGGACATAATGCATCTGATAGTTCGTGAACATGCGGAACTTCGGAGGGAGTTGTCCCGTATCGCCGCGGGTCTTGCCGGGAACAGTCTGGAAGCTTTGCTGGATTTATTCATCGAACATATTACCGTGCACGAACGCATGGAGCACGAGTATCTCTTTGAACGGGCCGTGGATTTGGTGCGCCGCGACACGGACAAAAGAACGATCATCAGCTATGAAAAGATTCATACCGACCTTTTTGAACTGCTGACCGAATTCCGCGCTACTGCAAAAGTGCGCAGACCGCTGGCCGTGCGGATGGCGTTTCTCAAATTCAATTCCTTTCTTGAATCGCATTTTTCCTATGAGGAAGAGTGGCTCTTTCCGATGATACGGCAAAGCGTGCCTGTGCCCATACTAGAGGAAATGGCGCAGGAAGTCCGGTCGCGCAAACAAGCCGGGTCCGCTATAAAAAAAGAACCCGCGGTTTATGGCTCCGCGCGGAACGAAGCGTTGGTGAAGTCATGGTAGGTCCAGCTGCAATGGACATTGTTACCCTGCTGATAGAAGACCATCAGAAAATGAAAGCCGAGTTGGCAATTATTTCGCAGGACGTTGACTCTCCCAACACGCGGGAACGGACACGCCGGTTCATCGCGCATTATGAAGCGCACGAATCCATTGAAGAGAACATATTGTTCCCGGCGCTTAAACTTCTGCTGAACGAGAACTCGGACGGCGAGTGGCTCACGGACCTGATGAGCGACCACCGCGAAATGTGGACAATGATGGACCACATGGTAGACTCGCTCAATGACAAGGAGATTGGTCTGGTGCGCGACGAAGTCATCACGTTTCAAAGGTTCTTTCAGCTGCATCTCCACGAAGAAGAAAATATACTGTTTCCCGGAGTGAAAAAAATGCTGGAACCAAAGATGCTGCAAAAGCTTGGCGAGGAGGCGCAGATATTCCTACAAAAATATGAGTTTGGTTCAGAGCCGAGAACACCGGCATAGAGGCGGTCATGGACACATCTTTTGAAGAAGCCCTGGCGGAGATGATACGGACCCGGTTCGGAGGAGGGGAGACCGACATAAGACTCAGTTGTGAAATTGGATATCACTGCAACCGCGAACCGCGCGCACTTATATATTTTTTGCAGCGCTGCCTTGCAGGGACAGACGGAGGAGCGGCAAGAATCATTATCAGCGCTGTGAAAAGAACTGGAGAGGTCCGCTGTTGGGAGCGGTGTTTCAAAGGGTTCCCAATGGCGGGTACTCTCCCTCAATGCCGGAACTGTGTGACCTTTACGCAGGACCAAGAGGAGTCAAATGGATATTATCGACCTTCTGCTGCTTGACCACGACGACATGCGTCTGGAACTGGTCAATATCAACCGCGGGCTGTTGAAACCCGACCTTCCCGACCGGCTGAGAAATTTTATCGCGCATCTCACCGTGCACGAAAGTGTGGAAAGCGATATCCTGTTTAAAAAAGTACGCGAAACCTCGGAACCTGAGTTCGAAGAACATTTTCTCAGCCATTACCGGAGCGAACATTCGGACATTTTAAAAGAGGTAGCCGCACTGGTCAAGAGTCTGGAGATCGCGGATTACAGAATCATCCAGCACAATTTTTTTGCGTTCGACGCTTTTGTGGAATCGCATCTGCGCGACGAAGAAAGATTCCTTTTTCCTGTCCTGCGTAAGAAGCTGAGTCCGCAGCTCCTGATGGCGCTCGGCGCTGAAGCTGAATCCCGGCTTAACGAATATCAGAAACGTCCGCACATCACTCTGAAGGCGGTCTAGGCGGCAATGTATGGAACCGTTTCCGGACCTCCCGCATGAAACCGCTTCCATCAAACAAAACGCTAAAGGGGCAAAATGTTGCTGGAAGTTTATGCTAATCGGCACTGCCGCGGGCGCACTAGCGGTGACGGTACTCTTCGCGTCCAAGTTCGCCTCTACCTATGCAGAACTGCTGATTAACAGACTGGCCGATGAAGTGCGGATTTTCGGCTGGGTGTACGTGCATGTTGCCGTGCTCTCGACGCTGGCGTTTTCACTGGCCGGGTACATCCTGGGAAAAAGGTGGGACCGTATGGAAAACGAAGCGCGCGCTCTGGAACAGACATCCAGCCAGCTGCGGCGTATGTCCATTACGGACAGACACACCGGCATGTATGTGCACAACTACATCATGGAACGGCTCGAAGAAGAAATCCGGCGCGCGCAAAGATACGCCTACCCGCTGAGCTGCCTTTTTCTCGACATAGACAATTTCAAACAGCTCAACGACACATACGGACATTTGTTCGGCGATGAAGTGTTGAGCCGGGTATCCACAGTCATGTCCGCAAAAGTCCGCGACACGGACGTGCTCGGACGTTACGGCGGCGACGAACTGCTTGTCATACTGCCGCACACCGACCCGGAACGCGCTCTGGAAGTGGCTGAAAGAATACGAACCAGCATACAGTCTCTGCCCCTCACTGCCAGCAGCGGAGAATCTGTGCAGGTCACAGTCAGCATCGGACTTTATTCCGTAACCGGGAATCAGATGCGGTCGCGCGAACTCATCGATCTCGCGGACCATGCCTTGAGACAGGCCAAACAGCTCGGCAAAAACAGGACTGTAGTATTCTCGGACAGTTCACCGTCGAAATCCGCATTCCCTTTCAAACCTGCGCCGCCGGAAGATATCCACCCGTCGCAATCTCAGCACATGAGGAGGGCCGTGTAATGAGACACCTTACAGACAATATCGGAAACCTGCAGGAGTATATCCGTTCCATATCGCTAATTCCTCCGTCTTTGCTGTTCCGCGAAAAAAATCTCAACCAGTTCATCACTATTTCGCGCCAGTCCGGAGCCGGAGGACGCACACTGGCAGAAGC
>CAYHWZ010000147.1:0-1812 GCA_964359975.1 uncultured Elusimicrobia bacterium
GCCGGCGGGATTGAATTTCAATCAGCTCTTTTCACCAATCTCACGCAGGATCATCTGGATTTTCATAAAGATATGGAATCCTACTTCAAAGCCAAATCCAGACTTTTTCGTTCGCTTACTGCCCGCCCCAAAAAGCGTGGCGCCGGATTTGTTTCAAAAGTCCGCTGCGGAAAATTTAGTATAATAAATTTCGACGATGAATACGGCCGCCGTCTGGCTGGTCTGTCGCCGGCTCCGGTCAGCAGTTACGGGCTGGATGGGGAATGGGACTACAAAGCTTCGGAAATTTCCATGAACGACCGGGGCGCTGCATTCACGTTCTCCAGTCCGCAGGGAATTAAGAAAACAATGACTTCTCTCGTCGGTAAATATAATATCTATAATGCCTTGTCCGCGGCGGCCTGCGCGGCTCAGCTCGGTATGCCGCTTGAAAAAATCTGCGCGGGTCTGCAAAAGGCAGTCCGTGTGCCGGGCCGGTTGGAACGGGTGGAAGCAGGACAGGATTTTACTGTTTTAGTGGACTATGCTCACACTGAGGACGCGCTCGAAAACGCGCTGAAAGCTGTAAAACAATTTGCGGAAAAACGTGTGCTCACACTATTCGGATGCGGCGGCGACCGTGACCCGGGTAAACGGCCCAAGATGGGAAAGGCGGCAGTCAGTTTGAGCGACTGGACTGTTGTTACATCGGATAATCCCCGTTCGGAAGATCCTGCGCGTATAGCCGACCATATTGTGGCAGGCATCAGGGAAACCGGCAGATCAAATTACGAAGTTGTGCTGGACCGCGGAGACGCTATCCGCAAAATTCTGTCGATGGCCCGCGCAGGCGATGTGGTCCTGCTGGCCGGTAAGGGTCATGAAACATATCAAATCTTTGCGGACAAGACCATTCATTTTGACGACGGAGAAATGGCCAGAAACATTTTGTGCTCCCGCTGACTGTTTCTGAACTTGTGGCAGCGGCTCACGGAGCTCTGGTGATGGGTGACCCGCGTACTGTGGTCACTGGCATTTCCACCGACACGCGGTCCGTGCACCGCGGAGATGTTTTTTTCGCGTTGAAAGGGATTCATTATGACGCGCACAATTTTTTGGGGCCGGCAGTGGAACGCGGAGCTACGGTATGCGTGGTGTCTCGCCTGCCGAAACAGTTTTCGTTTCCCGTGGTTCTGCCTCCGACGATAGTCAAAGTTTCTGACACGCGTCAGGCGCTTCTGGATTGCGCCGCTTATTACCGGCAAAAGTACGGTGAGAATCTGGTGCGTGTAGGTGTGAGCGGTTCGTGCGGCAAGACTACGGTCAAGGAGATGATTGCGCAGATTCTGGCTCTGGCCGGGCCCACTGTTTACAGTCCGGGGAATTTTAACAATGAAATTGGGTGTCCGCTGTCTGTGTTCCGTATTGACAAGGACCACCGGTATGGTGTGTTCGAAATCGGCGCGTCGGCCCCCGGCGAGGTGAAACGGTTGTCGGAACTTGTCAGTCCAATGGTTGCGGTCATCACGCAGATCGGACTGGAACATACGGAAACGTTCGGCACGATTGAAAAAATTGCCGCGGGTGAATGTGAGATTCTGGAATCGCTTCCCGACGGCGGGACTGCTGTACTGCCCAGGGATGACGCTTTTTACGATTTTATGGTTTCAAAACTTCCGCGCGGTCGGGCGATAACTGTGAAAAGTTTTGGTTTCAGCGAAAGGTCCTCGGTTCGCATCGCGGAACACAAACTCTGGCCTGCGCCGGTATCATTCACTTTCGAACATCGCGGGGAATCCGGTCACTTGACGGACAAAATGGAGGGCACGCTGC
>CAYHWZ010000147.1:1822-6239 GCA_964359975.1 uncultured Elusimicrobia bacterium
TTCCCTGAATGTGGCGGCAAAAACAGTGGTGGAAGGTCTGCGGAATTTTACTCAGCCCAACATGCGGTTTCAGGTCAAGGAACTGCCCAGCGGTGTCACGATTGTAAACGATTCATACAATGCCAATCCGTCATCCATGCGCGCTTCGCTGGAAAGTTTTTCGTCGAGTTTTCCGGACAGGGCCAAGTACGCAGTGCTGTCGGACATGCTCGAACTCGGAGAAATTTCAAAACGCGAGCATATTGCTCTCGGCGAATTTGCGGCCAAGCTTCCCCTGGCCAAAATCTTCCTCTATGGTCCTCAATCAAAGTTCACCGCGGAAGGTGCGCGCAAGGCGCTGTTGAACGAGGAACAGCTTGATTACTGTCAGAACGTGACGGATCTCTACTCCCGGCTCAGCGGCGCTATCCAGCCCGGATGCGCTATTCTGCTGAAAGGTTCGCGCGGTATGCACATGGAAGACGTTGTCCGGGCATTGACGGAAAAAGGGGGCTGATTTGCTCTACTATCTCGTGCACTTTAGGGACCATTTTTCAGCGCTGAATGTGCTCAACTATATTTCGTTCCGCGCGGGCGGAGCGATTCTGACCGGACTGGCGCTCAGCTGGCTGCTGTATCCGCGCTTTATCGCTTATGTGCGTGCACGCAAACTTACGCAGGTGGTCCGCGAGGACGGTCCCGCAACTCACTTGTCCAAGTCCGGCACACCGACGATGGGCGGTCTGCTTATCCTGGCTTTTACCGTAGTGTCCACGCTCTTGTGGGCTAGATTGGATAACAGGTTCGTCTGGCTGGCGCTGATTGTTTCGGTTGTGCTTGGCGGTCTGGGATTTGTGGATGATTTTAAGAAATGGACAGCAAGTGGTAACCTCGGTAAAGGCGTCACACCGGGTGCTAAACTCGCTGTCCAGATGACACTGGCGATTCTGGTCGTGAGTTACCTATATTTTGAGCCGCCTAATCCACAATTTGTTACAGCAGTCAATGTGCCCTACACCAAAAACCTCTATCTGAATATTGGAGTGGGATATATTGTGCTCGCCATTTTGATGATTGTGGGTTCGTCCAATGCGGTCAATCTTACCGATGGTCTGGACGGGCTGGCTATCGGCTCGCTGATCATCTCTGCGCTGACTTTTTCCGTTTTTGCATATCTGGCCGGACATGCGCGGTTTTCCAGCTATTTGCGCATCATACCGGTGATGGGAGCCGGTGAATTGTCCGTGTTTCTGGCGGGTATCGTCGGAGCAGGACTGGGATTTCTCTGGTACAATTGTCATCCTGCAGAGGTTTTTATGGGCGATACGGGTTCACTTTTCCTAGGCGGCAGTCTCGGATTGACCGCTGTGATTATTAAACAGGAACTCATCTTGGTCATTGTCGGAGGGCTTTTTGTGGCGGAAGTGCTTTCGGTTTTGATTCAGGTCTATTCATTCCGTTATCGGGGAAAACGCGTGTTCCGTATGGCGCCTCTGCACCATCATTTTGAACTTTCCGGCTGGCAGGAACCTAAAGTGACGGTACGGTTCTGGATTGTTGCTATTGTGCTTTCGCTTATTGCTCTGGCCTCGCTGAAAATACGCTGATGGCGGAAAAAGTTGAATCTTCCCGGAGGGGAACTGTTCCCGACGGAAGAGCCGTGCTTAGAACCTGGCTGAACAAAAAAAGGGTTTCTGTCGTCGGGCTTGGGAAGTCCGGTTTATCTGCGGCGCACGCGTTGTCGCAGTGCGGTGCGCGGTTGTTTTTAAGCGAACAGACGCCGCGCAAACAGTTTATGTCGAAGCTGCCCGATTTTGCGAAACGCGCGGAACAGGAGTGGGGCGGTCAGTCCCGGAGGATTCTTGAAAGTGAACTGATTATTGTTTCGCCCGGTGTTGATCTGGATTCGCCAGTGTTCAGACATGCGCGCAAAATGGGGTTGCCGGTCTGGGGCGAACTGGAACTGGGGTTCCGTCTTGGCAATTTCGGTAAGATTGCGGCAGTGACCGGCACCAACGGTAAAACCACCACTGTTTCTCTGCTGGGAGACATGTGCGCGCGCACAGGACGTAGAACGCTTGTCGCGGGAAATATCGGGAAACCGTTATGCGATTATGTCCGCCCGTCTGTAAAATATGATTTCACCGTGCTGGAAGTTTCTTCGTATCAGTTGGAGTCTATTGACGCTTTTTGTCCGGATGCGGCCGCATTGCTGAACTTGACCGAGGACCATCTGCACCGTCACAAGACTATGAAAGAGTACGCTTCAGCCAAAAAGCGGATTTTTTGCAGTCAGCGGTCAGATGGATTTGCTCTGCTCAATGCTCAGGATATTTGGTGCAGGAGAATGGCGGCGAATATTGCTTCGAAAGTGATATGGTTTTCATCGTCGGAAATTTCCGGCCGGGGAGTATTTTTTGATTCTGCCCGGCAGAAAATCGTTGCGAAACTGGGTTCACGCACTCTGACATTTCCCGGACCCGCGCATTTGCCCGGCATGCATAATATTGAAAACAGCTGCGCGGCGGTGGGGCTGGCTCTGGGATTAGGCGTGAGTCCGCAAGCTGTTCGGAAATCCCTTCTGAACTTCCGCGGCGTAGTTCATCGTCTGGAAAAAATTGCTGTTATCCGCGGAGTTGGAGTTATCAATGATTCCAAAGCCACCAATGTTGATTCCACTCTCAAAGCTCTGGACTCTTTTGAAAATCCTGTCTGGCTGATTTTGGGCGGGGAAGATAAGGGCGCTCCGTACTCGCCGCTCAGAGATCCGGTATCCCAAAAAGTCAAAGGTCTGATGCTGATTGGCGAGTCCTCGTCGAAAATCGCTGCGGAACTGAAAGGCGCCGCGCCGATTTTTAGATGCGGCACGCTCAAGCGCGCGGTAAAAGAATCGCTGGACCGTGCGGTGTCCGGCGATATTGTTCTTCTCTCGCCTGCCTGCGCATCTTTCGACCAGTTTGACAATTTCGAGGACAGAGGAAAGCGGTTCAAGAACATTGTGAAATCTTTTCTGAAATGAACAAGACCAAAACACCTCCGGATTATTTTCTGTTCTCGGTGGTGCTTATCATGCTCGGGCTGGGGTTGGTGGCGATCTATTCATCGAGCGCAGTGTATGCGATGGACAAGTACAACAGCCCTGCGTATTTTTTCTGGAAACAGCTTACCTGGATAGGGCTCGGCACGGTTGCGGGACTGTTTCTTGTCCTGGTTGACCATCGGAAACTGAGAGCATGGATAAAACCAATGCTGGCGGCATGTTTTGCGATGCTTATAGCAGTGCTGGTGTGGGGCCGTGAAGTCAGCGGCGCAAAAAGATGGCTGAGATTTGCCGGAATAGGGTTCCAGCCGTCGGAAGCGGTGAAAATCGCGCTGATTCTTTTTGTCGCCGATTACTGCGACCGCAAACGGAGCCGAATGAACAGTTTCAAACAGGGTCTGCTTCCGGTCCTTATTGTCATCGGACTTTTTTGCGGTCTGATTCTCCTTCAGCCGGACCTCGGTACGCCGGTCCTGATTGCGTCCGCATGCCTGGTCGTTATTTTTCTCGGCGGAGCGGAATGGAAACATCTGGCCGGGCTGGGGCTGGCCGGCGCACTGTTCACATTCGGCGCAGTCTGGCTCAAGCCATACCGTAGGCGGAGATTGATGACCTTTCTGGACCCGTGGAACGATGTTTCGGGTGAAGGGTATCAGCTGGTACAGTCGCTTTTGGCTATCGGGTCCGGCGGCATAGCGGGCGTGGGGCTGGGCAGTTCGCATTCCAAACTGCTTTACCTGCCGGAACCGCACACAGATTTCATATTTCCGATTTTTTCCGAGGAAGTCGGATTGGCCGGGTCGCTTATTTTGTTGTCACTTTTCGGACTGGTGGCGTGGCGGGGATTCCGCATCAGTCACCGTGCGTCCAGCGTTTTCAGCAGTCTTTTATCGTCGGGTATCACCGTTATGATTCTTTTGCAGGCGCTGTTCAATATTGCCGTTGTCACAGGATGTCTGCCGACCAAGGGACTGCCGCTTCCGTTTATTTCGTTCGGCGGTTCATCGCTGGTCATCACCCTGGCTGCAGTCGGTATTTTGCTCAATATTTCCCGCACCATGAAAACCGGAACCGCGCAATGAAAATCGTCCTGGCGTGCGGCGGGACAGGCGGTCATTTGTATCCGGCGCTGGCCCTGGCGCGCGCTGTCATTGAAAACAAGGGGGAAGTTCTGTTCATTCTGCGCCGGTCCGACAAAGCGCTTGAAATTTTGCGTCGTGAGAAATTCAGTTACCGTGAGGTTTACTGCGGCCCTGTTTTTGGACAGAGTCTGTTCGGTACTGTAAAGGGGCTCTTACAGATTTTGCTGGGCATTGTTGAAAGCGCGCGCATTCTGCTGAGTTACAAGCCGGCTTGCGTGGCCGGATTCGGCGCGTATGTTTCTGTCCCAACGGTGGC
>CAYHWZ010000148.1:0-6228 GCA_964359975.1 uncultured Elusimicrobia bacterium
ACCGGAACCTGAGACAGCCGCAGAACCTTCCGCACCACTCCAAACTTCTACAGGCCGGCGCGCGCGTCTGCGGGATATCGCGGCTATCACACTTTTCTCAGGCATGATATTTTTCTTCGGGCTGGGGAGTTCCGCGCTGTGGGACAGAGACGAAACAGAGTACGCCCAGTCTGTTCTTGAAATGCAGAACGCCGACGAATGGATGATACCCACTCTCGACAATCACCCGTTCATAGAAAAACCCATCATGCTTTTCTGGGTCACGCGCGTCAGTTACCTTGTATTCGGAGCGAATGAAGGCGGAGCGCGGTTTCCGGGCGCGCTTTTCGGAGTATTGAGCTGTGTTGCAGTTTATCTGATAGGATGTTCACTGTGGACCGCACGGACGGGATTTTGGTCTGCACTGATTCTGTCCACGTCACTGCTTTTTGCCGGTGGACACAGACTTCTGCTCACAGACCCGTTTTTAGTCTTGTTTTCCCTGCTGTCCCTGCTTTTCTACATTTACAGCCGCAGTGCGGGCCGGCTCAAAATCGTCCACATGTTGATCAGCTACTTTTTCATCGGATTGGGAGTTCTGTCCAAAGGCCCCATTGCATTATTTCCGGCAGGAATTTATATCGTCACGGAATGGATCCTCCGAAAAAACGCACGGGAACGTGCCGGGTCGATCTTCACTCATCTCACACTTTCAATTTTGCCGGTCATGGTGGCGGCTCCGTGGTTTGTCTATAGTTTTGAAGTGCAGACTGACGCCACAACCAAATTTTTCCTGATGGACAACCTCCACCGTTTTCTCGCGGCCAGCGAAGGTCACACTGGTCCGATGTTCTATCATGTTCTGGTACTGTTCGCAGGATTTTTCCCATGGTCTTTCTTTTTCATTGCCTGGCTGGCGGCAGACTGGAGAAACAGGTCAACGCAGATGTTCACGCAGGATTTTCCGTCGGTAATATTGTCCGTATGGACCGCTGTGCTGTTCATATTTTTTTCCGTCAGCTCGCACAAACTGCCTCACTACATGATGCCCGTAATACCGGCCATGGCTCTGCTGACCGGCAACTTTTTTACGAATCTGGACGCAAAATCAACACTCAGCCCGGTCTTTGCACGGTTGACATTCGTAATGTCCGCGGCGCTGACAGCGGCTGCCGGGTCAGTCTACATATTCCGACCCCAATACGCATCCATTGGACTAATGATACCGTTTGCGCTGCTGACTGCGGGATGTTTAGTCGGATGGCTTTTTGCACTTCGAAAATCCGTGTTCAAGCAGTTCGCATCCATCTGTGCCGCGTCGTCCGCTCTGTTCGTCAGCTTTGCGCTCGTCGGTGTGCCCGCAGTGGACCGGCACCGCGTGATGAAACCCGTTGCGCTCTCCATCCAGCGGTATGCGTCTCCTCAATCCAAAGTGTACGCCTACAAAATCTGGCAGCCGAGTCTGTATTTTTACAGCCGCCGCATTTTCCCGACTGTTGAGGACCGTACCATTGACCAGCTATTGTCCGAGCCCGGCTCAGTGTTCGTTGCAGTCAAAGAATCCGAATTCCAAAAGGAAGGCGTGAAACAGCCCTACCGTCTCTACGACGTGCTGGCAGGATTTGCCGAAGACGGCGGCGAAATGACGCTCATGCTCATTGGTAACGGAAGATAACATGCGGCTTGTGCTTTTCGCTTACCACGATATTGGTTGCAGAGCAATCGAAACACTGCTCGCGCTGAAGCAGGACATTGCCTGCGTGTTCACGCACGAAGACGACCCGGGCGAAAACCTCTGGTTCGGTTCCGTGCAGGAACTTGCGCGCAAAAAAAATATTCCCGTGCATACACCGCCCAGTCCCAACACGCCCGAATGGGTGGAGCAGATAAAAAAGCTGAACCCCGACGCGATTTTTTCTTTCTATTACCGGCAACTTATCAAGGACGAAATCCTATCCATCCCGCCGAAAGGCGCGTACAATCTGCACGGTTCGCTTCTGCCGCGTTACCGAGGCCGCGCGCCAGTCAATTGGGTGATTGTCAACGGTGAAAAAGAAACCGGTCTCACGCTCCACCACATGGTAAAGAGAGCCGACGCAGGAGATATCGTGGCGCAGAAATCCGTGCCCATTTCCGACGACGATACCGCGCTCACGCTGTATCACAAACTTGTGCCTGTGGTGGAAACAATCCTGCGCGAAACTGTGCCGCTTATCGAATCCGGCCGCGCGCCGCGCATTGCGCAGGACGAATCCAAAGCCGCTCTGGTCCGCGGCCGCAAACCTGAAGACGGTCTCATCAACTGGACAAGCACCGCGCAACAGATTTATAATCTAGTGCGGGCAGTGACGCATCCGTACCCGGGCGCATTTACATTTTATCAAGGAAAGAAATTGCTGGTGTGGAAATGTTCAAAAACCGCAGGCAAAGGTACTCCGGGCACAATACTGTCCGCTGACCCGCTGACAGTGGCGTGCGGAGAAAATGCTGTGATACTGGAAACAGTCCAACCGGAACACGGCGCTGAATCCAGCGGAAAAATTTGGTGCTCACAGAATAAAATCAAAACAGGTTCACGCCTTGGAGGCTGACCAATGAAAGTACTGATTGTCGGAGTGAACGGATTTATCGGCAACGCGTTGACCGAGCGAATATTGAGCTCGACCAATTGGGAAGTGTACGGCATGGACCTGTCCAGCGACCGGCTGGAACATTCCATCGACGACCCGCGCTTTCATTTTGTCGAAGGCGACGTGTCCATCAACCGCGAGTGGATAGAGTACCATGTCAAAAAGTGCGACGTCATCCTGCCGCTCGTGGCCATTGCCACGCCGAGCGCGTACGTCAAAGACCCGCTCCGCGTGTTCGAACTCGATTTCGAAGAAAATCTGAAAATCGTCCGCGCCTGCGTGAAATATCGCAAACGCATCGTGTTCCCGTCCACGTCCGAAGTCTACGGCATGAGCCCGGACCGCGCGTTCGACGAAGACACCAGCAACCTCGTGCTCGGCCCTATCCGCATGCAGAGATGGATATACGCCTGCTCAAAACAGCTCATGGACCGCGTCATCTGGGCGTACGGCCAAAAAGAAAAGTTCCAGTTCACGCTCATCCGTCCGTTCAACTGGATAGGCCCCAAACTCGACAACATCCACACACCGAAAGAAGGCAGTTCGCGCGTGGTCACACAGTTCATCGGCAACCTGGTGAAAGGCGAATCCATCCGTTTGGTGAACGGCGGACGACAGCGCCGGGCCTTTACCTACCTCGACGACGGTATTGACTGTCTCATCCGAATCATTGACAACAAAAAAGGCGTGTGCGACGGAGAAATCTTCAATATCGGTAATCCGAAAAACGATATCAGTATCGCAGACCTCGCGCACCGTCTGCGGGATTTTTATATCAAGCATCCGCTCCGCCCGAAATCGCGCTCCGTGCCCGGCATCAAGGTCGTCAAAGAAAAAGATTTTTACGGTAAAGGATACGAAGATATCCAGCACCGCGTACCGTCCATCCGCAAAGCGCAGAAACTCCTTGGCTGGCAGCCCAAAGTGGATCTGAACACTTCGCTCAAACGCACTCTCGATTATTTCCTGAAAGAGCACGCGGCGCAAGCAGGCCATGACACTCACTCTTAAAGTAGACGTTGACACCTACGACGGCATGCGCGACGGCGTGCCGAACCTGCTCGACCTGTTCAGCTCGCTAAAAATCCGGGCCAGCTTTTTTGTCCCGTTCGGCCCGGACGAATCCGGCAAAGCGATTTTCCGCGTGTTCAAGAAAAAAGGGTTCGTGGGCAAAATGTTCCGTACCAACGCGCTGAAACTTTACGGTATCAAGACCATGCTCCGCGGCACACTCCTGCCCGCTCCGCCCATCGGCGGCTCGTTTCCGGACCTCGCGCGCAGGATTACCGACGAGGGCCACGAACTCGGCATCCACGGGTATAACCACGTTTTCTGGCAGGACCACTTGAATGAAATGTCCGATGAAGCAGTGCAGGCGGAAATCGGGCGAGCAGTCTCGTCATTTGAAACCGCCCTGCGGCGGCGCCCGCAATCATTCGCCGCGCCCGCATGGCTCTGCACACCGCACAGTCTCGCGGCCAACGACGCTCAAAATTTCGACTACGCGTCTGACACGCGCGGACAGTCGCCGTTCTTTCCCGTGATGAACGGACATACATACCGCACACTCCAAATCCCGTCCACACTGCCCACTCTCGACGAACTGCTCGGTCTTGACGGACTTACTCCGCAGAATGTCGGCGCTCATCTGGACCGCGTCATGAACAACCGCAAACTCGAACACGAAGTGCATTCCGTGCATACCGAAGTGGAAGGCACCGCATTGTTCGATTCATTTTCCAAATGGATACGCTCGCGGTACGAAACCGGCACAGCATTTGTTACCCTGTCCGAAATCGCCGCAAAAGAAAAAAGTCACGCCGCATCCGTCCCGCACTGCGAAGTGAAACTGCAGACCATCCCGGGCCGCGCCGGACCCGTCGCCTGCCAAATCGTGTGACGCGCAGTACCTGCACACCGTTAGAACAAATCATACTTGCAGCCATAGATAAAAAGGGTCCCATCTCTTTTTCCGAGTACATGTCCCTGGCGCTTTATCATCCGGTGCACGGATACTATAACAGCGCGGATACGCAGTCGGACTTTTACACCAACGCGGACGTGCACCCGGTTTTCGGCGAAACATTGGCCGCGTATTTTTGCGCTGAGTGGGGAAAAATGAAACACCCGCCGAAAGTTATCCGACTGGTGGAACCCGGATGCGGCGAAGGCAAACTTGCCTCGCACATACTGAACTGGATGGAACGTCACCAACCCGAACTTTTCGGCCGCACACAATACACCGGCATAGAGCCGAGCCCTGCGCGCCGCGCCAAAGCTGAGCAAAACAATTCGCGCTTTAAGCAAACTGCCATATTCAAACCAACATTCGATTTTCCGCCGAGCTCCATCGAGGGAATAGTGTTCTCAAACGAATTCTTCGACGCGCTCCCGTTCGACCGCGTCATCATGCGGGAGGGAAAACTCTACGAACTCCGCGTGGGGAAAAACTTCGATGAAGTCCCTGTTGCCGCCACCCCCAAACTGAAACAATATTTCACCTGGCTGAAATCCAAACCAGCCGAAGGATGCAAAGCCGAAGCGCACATGACGTCGGGAGACTGGACACGCCGCATAGCCCGCGCGCTGGTACGAGGATTGGTGGTGACATTCGATTACGGTCACGAATCGCGCGAACTCTATTCTGACATCCGCCCCGAAGGAACCGCGCTCTGCCATTACAAACACCAGACAAGCCGCGACTTTTACACTCGTGTCGGAAAACAAGATATCACCGCCCACATCAATTTCACCGTGCTGGAGAAGGAAGCCATACAGCGCGGCCTGATATCCGACCCGCTGACCACGCAGTCACGTTTCCTGCTCGACCACGGCCTCGACGACATGGTGCGGAAAGTAGGAGAAAGCGCCGACCCCATCTCCCGCCTAAAACTGACCAGCGCCATAAAATCCCTAGTCCACCCCGAAGGCATGGGGGGGACGTTCAAAGTACTGGTTCAGAGAAAGTCATGAAGGAGAGTAATCAAAATAACATGCGAAAATCCCAAACCCTGACCACCGCCATCGCCTGCGCTCCCAAAAAAGTATACGCTTTTGTCTCGAATCCGGAGAACATGCCGAAATGGGCGAAAACGTTTTGCCGGTCCATCAGAAAATCCGCCGGCGATGAGTGGACCATCGAAACTCCGCAGGGTCCCATGAATATCCGCATCGCTCCCAAAAACAATTCCGGCATCCTCGACCACACCGTCATTCCCGCACCCGGCGTTGAAGTCTTTGTCCCCATGCGTGTGGTGCCGAACGGGGAGGGGAGCGAAGTCATCTTCACCCTTTTCCAACAGCCCGGCATGCCGGATGAGAATTTTCTCTCGGACCAGGATTTAGTCCGCCAAGATCTCGCCGTTTTGAAACAAGTCATGGAATCCGATTAATTGACCGGACCTCTCAGCTGCCATTCATAGCCGTACCTTCCGAGCGTTCCCTACGCGTACGATTTGACCCTGCAGGCCAGATATGCTAAAAAATATCTAAATGGCGGAACTTATCCCTTATCCGTTCGGCAAACTCGTGTCGCGGATGTTTCGTGAACTCGAGCAGAATCAGTCCATTTTCGACCTGCCCGCAAAAAAGTTCTTTTTGGGCAGTCCTGCGCGTGACT
>CAYHWZ010000149.1:0-1868 GCA_964359975.1 uncultured Elusimicrobia bacterium
CCAGAATGGAATAAGTCCTCAGACTGCTCATGTTCGTTTAGTTGAACACCCATGTCCACGGAGCCGTCCCCAATGCCGCTACCCATACCGGCGTAAGTGAAGTGAACGAACTCGTACCGTTCCAATATTCCGTAGTGCCCTGCAGAATAGTCACGCTCACCACCGACACGCCGAACGCGTCGGACGATGTGCCTGTGATTTGTGCGAACGCGTTTGCCGGATTGCCCGTCGGAGCAGTGATGGTAGCCGTGGGTCTTTCCGTGTCGTACACAAATGACGCCTGCGAAATATTGGTTGTCTGCAGATTGCCGCCAGGCACAGCCGCGTCGCGCGCTCTTACGCGCACAGTGTAGGTGTACCCGTTCTGCATGGCCGGCAATGTGCCGCGGCGCCAGGTCGTGCTCGACGCGCCGATCACCAAAGCAGTCGCGGGATAGAAAGTTTCCGAGCTCAATGTGAACGTCGCAGCGCCGTTCCAGTAAGCACCCGCAGGGACACTTTCCCGAATCGAAACATCCACATTCGCCATCGCGGTCACTCCGCTCAGGAGGTCCGCCACAGTTCCGTAAATTTCTGTAATGCCGACCGCGTTGTATTTCCTTGTCAGCGAAGTCGGCGGGAATTCCACCACCGACTGCGGCGGCACTGTATCCATTATGATGGTGAACGAATCCGTACCCGTTGTAAAGATGGCCGACGACCCGTCATATGGCCCGATGTTGGGCGGCGTGGCAGTGTCTTTTGCGCGCGCCTGTAACAGGTAACTGCGCCCGCTCGCCAATTGCGTGGACATGTGGAAATCAAGTTCGCCAGTCTCACTGTACTGCCACGAACCCGGCGTGCCTGCCGACGCTCTGAACCACGCGTTACTGGAATCACCCTCGTTGAACAAGTTGGATGCCTGCGACCACCACTGTGTAGTCTGTTTATCCTGAATGCGTATCTGTACACCGTCGTCGATGAACGGAGCAAGTCCCGCAGCCGAGGATGCCGGCATGTCGAATGCAGCGCCCAGTATCGGTTCTATTCTGCGGAAATATCCCTGGTTCGTGAGCGAACTGATTCCGGAAATCTGCGGCGTGCTCGCGTCATAAAGGAACGAGCTCGCTACAATGACAGTAAAGTCCTCCGCGTTGTTCGCCGAGTCAACAGCATAACTGCGCAGTATGTACCGTTTGCCCGTGGTGTACACAAGACTTGCATGCGCATAAGTCCACGGCGATGGCAGAACCGCAGGATTAAAATATTCCGTCGCGCTGTGAATCACAGTATTGCGGTAACCGGGACCCGGCGCGCCTTGATAGAAATAACTCGTAGTGCCGTCGCTTTCAATCTGCCCGACAGACACTCCCACATGGATTACCGAAGACGTCGCATCAGCCGCTGTGCCTGATATGTTCCCCACGCTTGACCGGACCGCGCCCTGCGGCGGGAACCCTACCACGCTGCGCGGTGCTGTATCGTCAAATGTGAACGTTGCGGAATTCACTCCCACTGTAAATAGTGTCTGAATGTTCCCGGCCTTGTCCGACCCTCTCAAAGCCAGATAATATCTCCTGCCTGTAACAAACGGCACGCCCGACGTGGACCACACGCTCCAGCCCGCCACATCCGCGCGCGCCTGGTTGAAATATTCCGTTGTGCCGTTAAAATCTTTTGTCCCCGCACGGTAATATCCGCCCGTGTCCACATACAATGAATATTCAATCTGGTACATTCCGCTATCCGCCATTGTATTGTCCGTCGCAGTGCCGGAAAGTGTAAGCAGTGTCCTGTACCCTGCATTGTTCGTCGGAGTTGCCATATACACGACCGGCGTGCTCACATCAAACCGGAACGTACGGTAGTTCGGGTCCGACACATTGTTC
>CAYHWZ010000149.1:1968-6226 GCA_964359975.1 uncultured Elusimicrobia bacterium
ATGTCCGTGTCGGGTTCGAACCCTGACTGCCATCCCCGTTATTTTCCTGGTTGCCAACGTCGTCTTTGACCAGTGTCGTCACAAAGTAAGACGTGCCGCTCACCAGCTTCGTGTTCGTCAGGAAATCGTATGTCCAGTTCGCAGGGTTACCGGGTGTGAACGTCTGTTTCACCGGTCTCCAGTAAATCGACCCTTGAGTGAAATTATCATCGTCATACCACTGGTTCGTCGACAGGTTCTTCACCGCCACGCTGGCAAACTGCACCGTGCCCAGTGACGCCACTCCTCCCACCTGGTCCCACGCTGTCCCGCTCAGTATCCCGCCGGGCAATCCCACGATCACATTCGACGACGGTATGCTCACGAACGATTCCGGTTTGCTCTGGTCCGAGATGAACGCGCTCGTCGCGTACACCGCCGAATAGTTCCCCGCCTGGTCACGCGCTCTCACTATTATGCTGTACGACGCGTTGTCCACAAAGAATGTCTGCGCAAATGTTCCCGTTGACCAGTTCACATACTGGCCTGTCCCGGTGGCAGAGAACCATTCGGTACCGTCCACTTCCCCGTCTTTGTTGAACAGCACCGGCGACCGCGAACCCGGCACCCAATATTTCCCGAACTGGTTGTTGCCGCCCGTTGTCGGCGATTCCTGACGGATACGGATATACACGCTGTTCAACTGCTGGTTCCCGCTTGCAGGCATGTCCGCCGCTGTTCCCGTTATCATCGGCACATCCACTTCCCGCGCTCCTGCCGGCTCTATCACTCCAGCCACAGGCGGCGTGTTGTCAAATACAAATGTCACCGAGTTCACCATCAACGTGTAGCTGTCCTGACGGTTCCCGGCTTTGTCCGAACCTCTCGATGAAATCGTATACTTCCTTCCGCTCACCCACGGCGGGCTCGACACGTAGCAGAAACTCAGGTCCGTGGTCGTGGACAATGCAGGGTTGAAGTACTGCGTGGTCGCGTTGAAGTTCCTCGTCGCTGAATTGTAGTATCCGCCAGTGTCCACATAAATGGAATATTCCACATTCTGGATGCTGTTCGTCAGCACCAAGTTGTCGCTCGCCGTGATAATCACCGTGGACAAACTCGACAGATACTGTCCCTGGGCCGGTATCAATACCTGTGTCGTCGGCGTGCTCACATCAAACCGGAACGTACGGTAGTTCGGGTCCGACACATTGTTCGGTTCACTGTTTCCGCCGCGGTCTATGGCTCTTACTTTCAGCCCGTACTGACGTCCGTCCACCAAATTCGTGCTCATCATCACGCTCGACCAGTTCTTCCCGCCTCCGAACGTCATGGCAAAGAACTGTTCTCCCACCGCGCTGAATGACGAACCATCCCAGTAGTTACCGCTCACTTCCGTGATCGAGTAACTTGCCACTGACACGCGTCCGCCTTCTGTCTCGTCTTCCGCCGTGCCTGCGATGCCGGGAATGTTTTCCTTCCTATAATACGCTCCGTTCGTCACGCTCGTAATCGCTGACGTAGGGAATGCTGTATCATAATTAAACGTGTTCGAGCTCGCGTCCAATGCGAACTTGTCCTGCACGTTCCCCGCCAAATCTCTTGCCTTCACATAAACCGTGTACGTCGCGTTGTGCGTCAGCATTGTCTCGGTGATTCCCTGACTCCATGTCGCGCCGAACAAAAGTCCGTCCGTGCTCACCGATGCGTTGTACGCAGACTCGCCCAGTGTCCATCCGCCCGCTGCCGTCAAATACGCGTTCGACGTAGACTGTTTGATGTAAAGCTGTATCACCTGCACATTGTTCACCAATGCGGAGTTCCGTATCCAATCCGCCGCTGTTCCCGCTATCGTCGCTGCCTGGCCCAGCCGGCGGTACACCATGTGTCTCGGTGACGTCACCACTGCTGTCGGCAGATCCACATCGTACGTGAACGTCGATGTCCGTGTCGGGTTCGAACCCTGACTGCCATCCCCGTTATTTTCCTGGTTGCCCACATCGTCACCGGCCATTGAAGTGATAAAGTACGAAGCGCCGGAATTCAAAACACCGTTTGTCAAAGTGGTAAACGTCCATGTCACCTGATTGCCCGGAGTGGCGACAGTGGCAGGCAGCCAGTTGGGCGTTGCCTGCGGAGGCACGGAGAACGCGCCGCCGCCTCCCAGCCAGTACCCGTCGGAAAGCTGTTTCACGGCCACGGATGAGAATTTCACCAGTCCGTCACCCGGCACGTCCAAAGCCGTACCGGACAAACACACAGCCCCGACGCACGGCAATCCGGTAATTACATTTGAAGAAGGAACAGACACGAACGACGACGGCGCGCCCGTATCAAAAGTGAACGAGACCGACGCGTACGTGACAGTATAGTTACCCGCCAAATCTCTGGCGCGCGCAATGACTGTGAACGACGAATTGTTGCTGCCCCAGAACGAAGCAAACGCATTCGTTGACCAACTGACCAGACTCGTGGCAGGGAACCACGCCGTCTCAGCCGCGGAAGGATCAATGCCGAAGTTCGGCGCAACTTTAGACTGCAGGTCCCAATATTTCCCGGTCTGCGCCTGACCAATCGTGTCATACCGGATGCGCAGTTCCACCAGCGCGAGCGCCGTATTATCGTCAGCCGTGCCGGACAATACAGACAGCGCGGGAATCCTCTTATTATGTATGCTCGGCGCAGGCGACTGCAGCGCAATCGTCGGAGGAGTCGGGTCCCATATGAAAGTGTGCGAAGTGATGGGCGAATTGAAATTCAGCGCGTTGTCCCGTCCGCGCGCGTACATGATGTAGGTGGAACCAGGAGTCAAAGGCATGGAAATCGGCGCGCTGCTCCAGTTGATCGGTGAAGCGCCAAGCCCCTCGGTTTCCGTCGAGGCAGCCACCCAGAACGATTTCGGGTCCGCATTGAATCCGCCCTCGTTGGTGAACTGCGTGTTGGTTGTGGAGAACGACACTCCGTCCCACCAGTTCCCGTTTGAAATCAACTGGATTGCAATCTTCACATCGCGCATTCTGGATTTGTTGATGGCCGGGTTCGCGCCGACAGGGTCCAGCGCAGTACCGGAAATCGTGGGCAGAGCGCTCGTATACAGAGTGCTGGGAGCAAGCAATTTCACTACAGGCAATCCGGAATCATAAGTGAACGAAGCCGTGGTGGACGGACCGAGATTGCCTGCCGAATCGCGCACACGCACTTCCACGCGGTAATTGGTGTCGTCGGCCCACGCAGGCGCGATCAGGTTCCAGTTCACCGCCGGACGCGTGGACGACCAGGTGTCTTCGATGGTAGACCAACTAGACGCGCTGCGGCTCCAGTAATCAGTCACAAATCCGCTGTCCTGCTGAATGCGGATTTCCGCGGTCGCGGGCACTGCCAGCAGATCGCTCGGAGTGTCCGTAGACGTGCCGATCACAAAACTCAGCGAATTGGCCGCGCTGTGGAACTGCGAATCCGGTTTCTGCAGATATCCCACAGGAGCATGCGTATCGTAAAGAATGGTCCAGGTCGTGCCGGTCTGGTCAATATTCTGCGCCACGTCGCGGCCGCGCACATTAATAGTGTACCGGCTGCCGCTGCGCAGTTTTGTCACCAGCGCTCCGACAGAGTAAGTGAAGGTGGAGAAACTCGGATTCACCGACGACACCGTGGAACCCGCTATCGCCACATCCACCGTGGTCACACTGTTCACAAAGTCCGTGCCGTTCCAGTAAGTGGCGCCCTGCGTGATGTCGCGTATCTGCATCATCACCACCTGCACGCCGGAGAAATCGTCAGTCGCAGTGCCGGTGATGTTGGTCAATGTCGCCGCGTTGTACGGTCCGGTGGCCGGCTGAGCCAGATACGCAGTCGCGGATGAACTGTCGTATGAGAACGTGTTGGAGTTCACTCCCACCGTAATGTTCGCGCCCGTCATTTCGTTGCCCGCGCGGTCAATTCCTTTCGCCACCACCAAGTATCGGCGTCCGGACTGGTACGGCGGGACTGTGTTGTAATACCAGAACGTGTTGGCCGGTGTCAGCCAGGTCGCCTGCACCGACGGGATTTCCGGCGGAGTCGCTACAGAGAACGCGCCCGCGCCATTGAACCACGACGCACCCGGCGTCAAATCTTTTATCTGTACATAAATCGTTGCCGCGCCGGAAAGATCGTCCGACGCCGTGCCTGAAATACTGTTCAGCGGGTTGCCCGGAGCAAATCCAGGTTCGCCCGCGCCCGGTTTCATAATGAATGCCGACGGAGCCACGTTGTCAATTGTGAAACTCAAAGTGGTGAA
>CAYHWZ010000150.1:0-6221 GCA_964359975.1 uncultured Elusimicrobia bacterium
CTGGTAATCTCCGCCAAGTATACCTATGCCAAACGCATCACCGCGGCCGTGCGGTACGGCAAGTTTTTTCCGAGCACGTTCCTGAATGAGAACGGGTCCACGCGCATCACACTTGAACTGACCGGTAGATTCTAAAACTTTTAACAAACCCTTGGCACAAAAAGTTCACCTCGCCATACTCTGGCACCAGCACCAACCCTACTACAAAGATTTGAAAACGGGACAGGCCATTATGCCTTGGGTCCGTCTGCACGCGACCAAAGATTATTTCGACATGGTCGCCGTCCTCGACGAATTTCCGGACATGAGGTTCACTGTCAACCTGGTCCCGTCGCTTATCGTCCAGCTGAAAGATTTTGCAAACGGCAAATGTTCCGACCCGTGGCTCGACCGCACACTCCTGCCCGCCGCGCACCTCACGCCGGAAGACAAACGCTGGATATTGGAAAACTTTTTTTATTGTAACTGGGACACCATGATATTCCCGAACGCACGTTATGGCGAACTCTTCGAACGGCGCGGACGGCACAGTTCCGGCGACGCGCTCGACCGTATCAGCACGTACTTCAATGCGCAGGATTATCTGGACCTTCAGGTCTGGTTCAACCTCGCCTGGATGGACCCGTACTGGCAGGAAAAAGACCCGTTCGTCAGCGCCATGTTCAAGAAAGGACGCAATTTCACCGAAGAAGAAAAAGTCCAGCTCATAGATAAACAACGCGAAATCTGTCTGAAAGTAATTGACAAACATAAAGAGCTCTGGCACAAAGGACAGATTGAAGTGGCCACCACACCGTTCTATCACCCCATTCTGCCGCTCGTGTGCGACACAGACGCAGCGCAAATCTGCATGCCCGGTTCGCTCAAACCCAAACAACGGTACCGTCATCCGGAAGACGCCCGCACTCAGATTCAGAAAGCGCTGGATTATATGGAGCAGACATTCGGCAAACGTCCGCTCGGCATGTGGCCGTCCGAAGGTTCTGTCTCGCCGGAAGCCGCGGGCATTTTTCACGAACTTGGTCTCAAGTGGATCGCCACCGACGAAGGCGTCCTGTTCCATTCCATTGAACATACCAAAGACATCGCGGCGCAGCGCGGACAGATACTCTATCAGCCCTACTCGGTAAATACAGCCAACCACGACGGGGGGAAATCCCGCGAAAAATTGCAGATGGTCTTTCGGGACCATTCCCTTTCCGACGCCATCGGATTCATTTATGCGCGCATGGACCCGCAAAAAGCCGTGGACGATTTCACCGGTCATCTGGTAAAAATCGCGGATTCACTGCCGGAAAGCGCAACGCCGCCACTGGTCTCCGTCATTCTCGACGGGGAAAACTGCTGGGAATCCTACCCGCGCGACGGCACGGAATTTCTCAAAATCCTTTACCGCACTCTCTCTCACCATCCCAGGATCCAGAGCACGACCGTCTCAGATTTCATCGCAAAATATCCTGCCCAAAAAACCATTCAAAAACTCTGGTCCGGTTCATGGATCAATTCGGATTTTGCCATCTGGATAGGACACCCGGAAGATAACCGCGCCTGGGACCTGCTGAAAGAGACCCGCGATTTCCTGCAGAAAGAAACTGCGGCAAAAAGTTCGGACCCGTCGCACAAGGAATCCCTGTCCCAGGCCTGGGAATCGCTCTACATTGCCGAAGGGTCGGACTGGTGCTGGTGGTACGGCGACCAGAACTCGACCGCGCAGGACGAAACTTTTGACCAGCTTTACCGCACTCATTTGAAAAATGTCTATCATTTTCTCGGCCATACACCGCCGCAGAAACTGAACGTGGCCATAAAGATACGCCAGCGCAGAGCCGCTGTCACACAACCGCTCGAACTGCTCACGCCGCGGATTGACGGCCTTGTGACCAACTTTTATGAATGGCGCGCGGCCGGTTCGTATGTCACATCCCAGGCCGGCGGCACCATGCACCAGACCGACAATTTCTTGAGCACCATTATTTTCGGCTTTGATTTGGAGAACATTTACATCCGGCTGGACCCGTCCAAACCGCTCAAACAGGCGCCGCTGGAACAGTATGGGCTTGTCCTGCAATTCATTGAACCTGCCGGCATATCAGTACATCTATCCTGGCAGGACAGCAAACTGAAAGCTCATTTTCAAGACAAGTCAGGCCAGACTACGGAACTGCGGGAAGCCGCGGCCCAAAAGGTGATAGAGTTAGCCCTGCCGTTTGAATTATTTCCAGCCGAATCCAACCACTTTGAGTTCCAGGTACAGGTTCTGAAAGAAGGCACACCTATTGAAACCTGGCCTCACCAGACCAGTATCGGCATCAACAAGCCAACCAAGGATTACGGTTCCGACCTCTGGACCGCATAGCAAAAGCCATCCGCATTTTCTGACCCTCAAGCCGGCTTCAGACCATAGTTTTAAGCCCCAAAATACCCGTTTGCAGCACTGCAGAATCAATTTCCAACCCTACCCAAATACCGCCTGATTTTACCCAAACCTGAGTACCTCAAAAGACCTAAAACACTGAATTGAACTCAAAACAGCAACTTGACTACAACCAACCAGTAACTACTGATAATATATATTATGTCATGTTATAGCAGAATGGAACGCATGATTTCAATTGCAATTATTACTCTTGATTTATTCAGTTTCCCCTTATTTTATAAGAGTTTACGACCTGAAATTAACACTAATATTAAGCATTACGATTTGAGCACATGATTTTTTGCGAATTGGTTGGCAATTTTTTGAAGATTTTGAGAAATTTTGAAAACTTCGGTGCGTTTGTCCCTTTCATGGTGTGTTTTGAATTTGGTTGCACGCTTGGTCTGGTACAGCCCAAATTGACCACAAAATCTGATTGGCTTGTCCGGCAGATTCAGGCAGGCATTTCCGGGTCCGGCCAAAAGCTGTTAAGGTGTACTGTCCGGGTCGGGTCAGGGTCTGACTGGTTCCGGGTACCAGGTTCAACCTGCCTCTGACACCCTTTGATTTATACCTGTCCAGACATCCCCAAATTGGGTGCACCGCAAAAATCCATCCAGTTGGCCTGGCCCTAAGCTCACTTTTGGGATGCCGGTTTGAAAGTCCGCGAAGCGCCTGGCACGGGTTTTGGCAGGTTCAAAAAAATGCCCGAAAAGCGCGCTTTTGGGTCAGGGTAAAACCACATTAAGGCAGAAAAAAGACTCAAAAAAGGGCTGTTTTTGAGCGTTTTACCGTGTAAAAGCTAAGGGGTTTTAAGCGTTTTTTTGATGTTTTGAGAAGTCCCGGTAAGGGTTGTCACTGTTTTTTCAGAGTTACGGAAACTGATCAGAGCGGAATGTTGCGATGCTTGAAACGCGGAACAAATCCTGTAAGCGCGGACTCCAAGGCGGCTATCACTTCAGCGCGTGTGCGGCTTGGGTCTATCACTTTGTCTATGTAACCTTCTTTCAGCGCAAGGTCCGGATTGGCGAAACTCTTTAAGTACTCTTCAACCAGAACTTCTTTTACTTTTTGCGGGTTATTGCTTGCGTCCAATTCTCTGCGGTGCAGGATTTCCACTGCTCCTTGCGGACCCATTACGGCAATTTCAGCTGTGGGCCAGGCAAAATTGGCAGATGCGCCGCACTGTTTGGAACCCATCACGCAATATGCGCCGCCATACGCCTTGCGGAGCACCACGGTGATGCGCGGCACTTCGGATTCTGCATACGCATAGAGCAGTTTCGCGCCGTTACGGATAATGCCGCCGCGTTCCTGGTCAGCGCCGGGCCAATAACCGGGCACGTCCACAAGCGTGATGATGGGTATGTTAAAACTGTCGCAGAATCGGACGAATCGCGCGGCTTTGATGCTGGCATTTGAGTCGAGCGCGCCGGCTAATTGCAGCGGATTGTTGGCGACAAATCCGACGGAATGTCCTGCGACGCGGGCAAATCCGATGACAACATTGGCGGCGTAGTCCGGCTGGATTTCGAGAAATGTTTCACGGTCTGCGACGGAAGATACGGCCTGGCGAACGTCGTAGGCCTTTCTGCGGTCCTGTTTGGAAAGCATGTCCAGGTCCGGATTGCGCCGGTCAGAGGCATCGTGGGTCTCGACGGTGGGCGCGAAACCTTCACAGCTCGACGGTAAATATTCGAGCAGCATTTTGACGAGGCGGGAGGCACGGGGTTCGTCGCTCGTGACGAGGTGAGCTACGCCGCTGTTTATGGCGTGAGTTTCTGCGCCGCCGAGACTTTTGCGGTCGGTTATTTCGCCTGTGGTTTCGCGGATGACGTCGGGACCGGTGATGAACATTTCGCCTTTGTCCCGCACCATAATGACAAAATCCGTAAGCGCTGGCGAATAAACGGCGCCGCCTGCGCAGGTGCCCATTACGACGGAAATCTGCGGCACTACGCCGGACAGATCCACGTTGCGCTTGAATATTTCGGCGTATCCTGCAAGACTTTGCACGCCTTCCTGTATCTTTGCGCCGGAGGAATGGAGCAGTCCGACGATGGGAATTTTCCGTCGGAGAGTCTCGTCCATCAAGGCGCAGAGTTGGGAGGATTCCGCGTGTCCCATGGCTCCTGCAAAGCGTGTGGGTTCCTGCGCGAACAGGGCTGCGGGACGGCCGCTTATCCGGCAGAATCCGCTCATCATGCCCTGACTTTGCGTCGGAGGGAACAATTCAAAACTGTCCGCATCAGAGATGTTCGTAATGCGGGGGTACGCTACGGGGAATGTATCCAAGGGGTGTTTATTTCTGTTCCTGGACGAGTTCGATTAGAACGCCGTCGCAGGACTGAGGGTGAAGAAACACAACGAGTGTATTGTGCGCGCCGCAGCGCGGTTTGTCGCTGACAAAACGGTAACCCGAACTCAGGAGCCGTTGAGTTTCCTGCTCGATATTGTCCACGAGGAATGCGATGTGGTGGATCCCCCCCCGCGATTTTTTTTCTATAAATTTAGCAACGGAACTTTCCGGAGAGAGCGGTTCGAGCAGTTCGATGATGTTCGTATTGTCGTCCAGCGGCGAGAGAAACGTGGTTTTCACGCCTTCGCTCTGCACGGTTTCGCTGCCGTCGAGGCGGAGTCCGAGGTCGTGCTGATACAGTTTCAGAGCCGCATCGCCGCTCTTCACTGCGATGGCAATATGGGCGATACGCAGTATCATTTTTTCACCCGGCGGACCTGGCGCGCGACAAGCTGGGCAGCGAGCGCATGCGGACTTTTTTCATGACTCATCAATGAGTCAATCACTTTTTCCGTTATGAGAGATTTCAGTTCGACTGAAAGTTTGCGTTCGAGCAGAAGTTCGATTTCCGCCGAGACCTGACGGCGGCGGCGCTGTTCGAGCATGCGGGTAGCGGCCAACTGCTGATGGTGCGACATGATGGCAGAAAAAAGCTGGGCCACTCCTTTTTTCTGATGCGCGGACACTGCCATGACCGGCAGCCGCCAGGAAATGGAAAGTTCTGACGAATTCGGCAAAACAGGTTCGGACCCGGCTTCCTGAAACTCGCGCATGGTGAGGACGGTGCGGAGCTGTGAAACGGCCACTTCCGCGTTGCCGAGATCGGATTTATTGACGGCGAAAATGTCGCAAACTTCGAGGATACCGGCTTTGAGCGCCTGGATATCGTCGCCGAGGTTCGGGACTGTGACGAAGACGGTGGTGGTGGCCAGACTGCTCACAGCCACTTCATTTTGCCCGGCTCCGACGGTCTCGACAAAAATAAGTTCTTTGCCCATGGCTTCCATCACTCTTAAAATGCCGAACGACGCGGCCGCGAGTCCGCCCAGACTGCCGCGTGTGGCGAGACTGCGGATATAGACTTGGGAACGGTCGGAGGTGTCGATTCTCAGACGGTCAGCGAGCAGCGCTCCGCCGGAGATAGGGCTGGACGGGTCCACGGCAATGACACCGACTTTATAGCTGTGACCGACGGCTTCTTCGACGAGACAGGAGAGCAGGGTGCTTTTTCCCGCGCCCGGAGGTCCGGTCACTCCGACGACCATGGCGCGCCCGGTGTAGGGATAGATTGCGGCAAGGATAGAATCGGCCTGGGGGTCTTCGTTCTCGATGAGCGAGCAGGCGCGGGCCGCTGTACGGATATCTCCGCTGCGGATCTTCTCAGCCCACTCTTTGGCGGGCGGCGTAGTCGGTGCGGCGGTGCTGCGCATCAGTCCTGGAATCTATCTTTGAGGAATTTGACGATATCTTTAGTCGATGTGCCGGGTCCGAACACTTCTTCGATTC
>CAYHWZ010000151.1:0-2438 GCA_964359975.1 uncultured Elusimicrobia bacterium
AGGCGCCGGAACCCGTGCCTCCGGCGTTCTGCGCCGTGATATAGTTCGACGCATTGCCCGCAAGGTACGGAGCAGAAATGTTGTAGCTGATAGGCGGCGAATAATTGAAAATCAGATTGCTGAAATTGTATGCTCCGCCGCCCAACTCTAACAGCAGACCTTTTTTGTTGCCGCCGCCCGCGTTCGGCCCGAAAGAAACATTCGTGAACCTTGTGACCGTAGAACCTCCAACAATCTGCGCCGCAGGTTCAGCCACTGGGATATAATCAATCTGCAATCCGGCTACGGAAATGGATCCACCGTTGACAAAGAACCGCATCGCTGCAATGGCATCAGAGGCAGTGAGAGTCCCTGTAGACGCTATGAAAGTGCCGCCTGCGTTCACATTGATTCTTTGATTGACCGGCAGATTCACTTTGGGATTCGAGCCTCCCATCAAGACCGATCCGCCGTTAATGTTCAGCCCGCTGTTAAACGTTGCTGACGACGATGCAATGTCCAGCTGACCCGCGCTCACCGTTGCGCTTCCCTGAATGACGTGACTGTAACTCTGCAGATTGAACGTGCTGATTACCACCAAGTTTCCGTTTATCGTCAAACCGCTCTGAGCCCTGAGAATTCCCGCGCCGCCGCTTTGACTGACGATGACGGTATTGAACGTACTCGCAGGCACGGACCAGAGCGAAGAGTTCGCCGCGCCCTGAAATGTAAGCGTGCCGCCCAAATTCATATATGTGCCCGAACTTGAGAAATCACCGCCGTTGAGCAACGCAAAGTTCTGGTTCCGCCCGTCAAAAATACCGCCGGATTCGATCCCGAACCTGATGCCCGAAATGCCCGACGCCCCTGAAGTTATCCGCGCCTTTGCTCCGCCGGAGTTCGCCACAATGATATTGTTATGGTCTGCGGCAATCGTCTGATCCTGTGTTCCGTTTAGCCGCAGAGTGGACCCGCCGATGTTCAGACCGCCGGAAATCAGATTGTGGTTTCCTGACAAAGTGACCTGCTTGCTGTTCAGGTTGAACTGTCCCGACGGTAAAAGGTCCTGCGTTATGCTCCCGCGCACTTCTATATCGCTGCCCAGCACCGTCTGAGCCGAGGTGTTCTTGAGGTTCAGGTTATAGAAATAGTTGCCGGCAAGTTGAGTGACAGTCTGCTTTGCAGTCCCGTCAAAAGTGATCGTTCCCGCTGACATTTGGAACGTGCCGCCGGTTTCGTTCCAGTCTCCGCCGACAGTATGTGCGAATCCGCCCGGCACAAACGTCCCGCCCGTAAGCGTGAAAAACCCGTTGATGTCCAGCGCCGATTGTGCCGTCACGCTTGTCGTAGTGTTGATCTTAAAATGATTGAACGGGTTGCCTGTCGACATCGTGATGTTTTGAGTCAATCCCGCACCGCTGAACGTGAAAGTGCTGCCTTCAGCAAGGAAAGAGCCGCCCGTCTGCAAAAATCCGTCGTTCATCGAATGATTGAAATTCCCCGCGCGGAATGTTCCGGAGGCGATTGTCAGCGGTCCCCACCCGTTCGCCCATCCGATCAGCGCCGACACCGCCGTCACGGTGCTGGAATTATTCACCACAATCGGACCGCTGAGCTGTTTACTCCCGGATACTTCCTGAGTGTTTGACCCGACAAAAATTAGTTTGCTGGCGGAGGTGATATATTGACCGCCGTTCTGAACCCAGTTGCCGGTCAGAACCACATCGGTTGACAGCGTAATGATACCGTCCGTACTGCTGCCGTATGCGGACTGAATGATGAATGACGAGACAACGATGCCCGCCATGTTCCAGGTGCAGCTTTGCGTCGAGGTTGCGTCAAAATAAATATTGTCTCCGGAAATCGGAGGTCCTGCCGGAGTCCAGTTGTCAGCGTATGAAGCATTTGCGTTGCCGCCCGCCGGACGGTTCCATGTGAGAACCCCGGATGCTGCACGTCGCGTGCGTGTGGCAATCGTCACATCATATCCGCTGAAGTCTCCCGACCTGTTGCGCGCCCTGGCTTTCACATAATATGTGACACCTTCCGTCAGACTGACCAGCGTCGCAGTCGTCATGGACAGCGCCGACGCATTACTCGAAGGCGCAAAGTTAACGTCAGTAGAATACGCCACCTCATAATCAGTGTCCGCCGGATTTCCGTTGGCGTGCCAGACAACCGTCATGCTGGACGCGTTTACCACAGTAAACGAAGAGAACACAGGCGCTGCCGCCCTGGTTGGAGTCGAACCAAGCGTCAGATAATCTGTTTCAATCGCACTGGAGTTCTGCGCCTTGACGCGGACATAATACGTGGTGTTTGGAGCCAGCGAGTCCCGATTTGCCGACAACGCGAATGTGATTGTGGTTCCCGCAATCTGTGAAAAATTGGAACTTGTGGAAAATTGCGCCGTGTATGTTGTCCCGGACGGATTGCTTGCCGACGACCACTGCACTGTC